>NZ_JAGPXJ010000043.1:0-60127 GCF_018070605.1 Streptomyces sp. B15 | reverse complement strand
GGCGGGAGGCCGTCGGAGCCTTCGTACTCCACGCGGTAGTCGGAGCGGTCGAAGCGGCCCTCGTCGTCGTCCGGGTCGTCGTCGAAGGGGTCGTCGGCCTCGGCGAGGTCGTCGTGCGGGAGCTCGCCCTCGCCGCGTGCGCGGCCGAAGCCGTCCTCGGCGGAGCGGAGGTTCTCGTTCTCCGTGAGCTCCGCGTGCGACTGGGCGGAGGCGAGTATCCGTTCGGCCGCGCTCGGCTCATGGACCTCGGCGGCGCGTACGAAGTCCTCGTCGAGTACCACGGAGGCGAACTCGTCGTCCGCCGCCCCGTGGTCGCGGTACTCGGGCTCCTCGCCGTCCGGGAACGGCCTGCCCCCCACGTCGTCCGGCACGCGATCCAGCGTAGACCTATGCGGTCAATTTGGGCAGGGCTGATGGGAACTGGGAACCGGGCAGAAAATCGGTGCCGTTCACTCCCTGATGTGACCGTCCCCGGTGACCACGTACTTCGTGGAGGTCAGCTCCGGCAGGCCCATGGGACCGCGTGCGTGCAGCTTCTGGGTGGAGATCCCGATCTCGGCGCCGAAGCCGAACTGGGCGCCGTCAGTGAACCGGGTGGAGGCGTTGACCATGACGGCGGCGGAGTCCACGAGTGCAGTGAAGCGGCGGGCCGCGGCGGTGTCGCCGGTGACGATCGCCTCGGTGTGCCCGGAGGACCAGGCGCGGATGTGCTCCACGGCGGCGTCCAGCGAGGGCACCACGGCGGCTGCGATGTCGTACGACAGATACTCGCTCGCCCAGTCCTCCTCGGTGGCCGGCAGCACCGTCCGCCCGGAGGCGCCGGCCGCCGTCTGCCAGGCGTCGTCGCCGTGCACGGTGACGCCCGCCTCGGCGAGCGCCTCGAGGGCACGCGGCAGAAAGGCGTCGGCGATCTTGGCGTGCACCAGTACGGTCTCCGCTGCGTTGCAGACGCTGGGGCGCTGGGCCTTGGAGTTGACGAGGATGGCGAGCGCGGTGTCGATGTCGGCACGCTCGTCCACATAGACGTGGCAGTTGCCGGTGCCGGTCTCGATGACGGGGACGGTGGACTGCTCCACCACGGTCTGGATCAACGAGGCGCCGCCGCGCGGAATCAGCACGTCCACCAGGCCCCGGGCGCGCATCAGCTCGGTGACGCTCTCCCGGCCCTCGCCGGGCACCAACTGCACCACATCGGCGGGCAGTCCCGCCTTCTCGACGGCATCGCGCAGTACGGCGACCAGTGCCGTGTTGGAGGCGTGAGCGGACGACGAGCCGCGCAGCAGCACCGCGTTGCCGGACTTGAGGCAGAGCGCGGCGGCGTCGACGGTGACGTTCGGGCGGGCCTCGTAGATGATCCCGACGACGCCCAGCGGAACCCGCACCTGGCGCAGCTCCAGACCGTTGGGCAGCGTCGAGCCGCGCCGCACCTCGCCCACCGGGTCGGGCAGCGCGATCACGTCGCGGACGTCGGAGGCGATGGCCTCGACCCGCTCGGGGGTGAGGGTGAGCCGGTCGACGACGGATTCGGCCGTCCCGGCGGCGCGCGCCTTGGCGACGTCGTCGGCGTTGGCGGCGACGATCTCGTCCGTCCGGGCCGTGAGCGCGTCGGCGATGGCCAGCAGCGCGCTGTCACGGGTGGTGCGGGGGGCCGGGGCGAGGTCGGCTGCCGCAGTCCGCGCGCGGCGGGCCGCCTGACGGACGGGGGAGTCCGGGGTCTCGGATGCGCTCATGGCGCGCATGGTAGCCGGGGCACCCGGCGGGTCGCCTCGGCGTCTCAGGAGGACCGCTCGGAAGGGGGCCGCACCGGCGCCGACCGGACCCGGTGCCGCCGGAACCCGGCGCCCTCAGAACGGATGCACCCCCATCGGGCTGGCGGGCGGCGGACCGTAGCCCTCGGCGACGCGCTGCTGGAAGGTCTCCCGGCCGATCACCTCGAGCCCCACGATCTCCCAGGGCGGCAGCTTGGCCGAAGCCCGGTGCTCGCCCCACAGTCGCAGCGCCACGGCGGCGGCGTCGTGCAGGTCATGGGCCTCCTCCCAGTAGCGGATCTCGGCGTGATCGTTGGCGTAGCGGCTGGTCAACAGGAACGGATGGTCGTGGGCGAGCTGTTCGAGCGCGCGCCGTACGTCGGCCAGCGGTGCCTCCCGCCCCGCGACGCTCAGCGTGATGTGCCAGAGCCGGGAGCCGACTCGTTCCTCGGGCTGGGGAGAAGACGCCATGTCGACGCTGGCCAGTCGTCTCACCGGTGGCCTCCTGGAGTGGTGCTTGGTGCTGCTGCTGCGTTGTCCGGTTGCTGCTGCTCGTGTCCGTGGTGCTGCTGCTCGGTGGCTGTCGGTGCTGCCGTCGGGACGGTGCGTGCACGTGCGGGTGCACGTGCCGCACGTATCGCCCGCGTCAAAGTTGACCAGCCCGAGGGCGAGCGCGGGGCCGTTTTACGGAAGGTGTCCGTGGAAAGGCTGGACTTTTTCCTGTCCGGCTTCCTGTCCGGCCCGAATCAGAAGCGCAGCAGACAGCACCGATCAGCCGCGGAGCAGGCTGCGTCGTTCAGCCGCTCAGCAGCACGAGGTCGTCCCGGTGGACGACCTCGCGCTCGTAGGCCGGGCCCAGCTCCTTGGCCAGCTCGTGCGTGGTGCGGCCGAGCAGCCGCGGCAGCTCCCTGGCGTCGAAGTTCACCAGTCCGCGTGCCACCGCCCGCCCCGCGGTGTCCCGCAGCTCCACCGGGTCGCCCGCCGAGAAGTCGCCCTCCACCCCGGCGATACCGGCGGGCAGCAGCGAGGTACGGCGGTCCACGACGGCCCGCACGGCGCCGTCGTCCAGCGTGAGCGCGCCGGTGGGCGTGGAGGCGTGCGCGAGCCACAGCAGACGCCCGGCGGCGCGCCGCCCGGTCGGGTGGAAGTACGTGCCCGTCTCCCGGCCCGCCAGCGCGTCGGCCGCGTGCACGGCGGAGGTCAGCACGACGGGCACTCCGGCGCCGGCCGCGATCCGGGCCGCCTCGACCTTGGTGACCATCCCGCCGGTGCCCACCCCCGCGCTGCCCGCGCTGCCGATGTCGACGCCCTCCAGATCCGCGGGGCCGCGCACCTCGGCGATGCGGCGGGTGCCGGGGGTGGCGGGGTTGCCGTCGTAGAGGCCGTCCACATCGGAGAGCAGGACCAGCAGGTCGGCGCGGACCAGGTGGGCGACGAGCGCGGCGAGCCGGTCGTTGTCGCCGAAGCGGATCTCGTCGGTGGCCACCGTGTCGTTCTCGTTGACGACCGGGACGGTGCCCATGGCCAGCAGCTGGTCCAGGGTGCGGTAGGCGTTGCGGTAGTGGGCACGGCGGCTGGTGTCGTCCGAGGTCAGCAGCACCTGGCCGACGCGGCGCCCGTAGCGCGCGAAGGAGGCCGTGTAGCGGGCCACCAGCAGCCCCTGGCCGACGCTCGCCGCTGCCTGCTGGCGGGCCAGGTCCCGGGGGCGCTTGGCCAGCCCCAGCGGCGCCAGCCCGGCGGCGATGGCGCCGGAGGAGACCAGCACTGTCTCGCGGCCGGGGAGCGCGGTCTGCTCGGTGCCGGCGCGCGTGTCGGCGTGCCGGGCGTCGATGTGCTTGGCGAGGACGTCGACGAGGGCGTCCACCCGGTCGGCGTCCAGCCCGCCGGTCGCGGTGGTCAGCGAGGAGGAGCCGACCTTGACGACGACGCGGCGCGCCTCCCGCACGGCCTGACGGGCCACCTGTGCACTCTCCGTGACCGAATCGGTGTTGCTGCCTCTGCCGCCCTCCGGATGCGCACCCTGCCCCACGGCGTCGGCCACGCGGCCTGCTCCCCTGTCTCCTGTCACGCCCGTACGTACCCCTCGCGCCTGTCCCGCCGCGGCCGGCCGAGGGGCGCCGCTGTGCGCCCGTGACCCGTGACCCGCCGTCTGTCCTGTGTCGCAATCTACGTCAGCGCCGGTCCGCTCCGCTCATCCGTTTCGCGCAACGGACGGGTGCGGATGGGTACCTTTGACCAGGTAAGCACGTATCCGGGGGCGACGAAGATTGTCACTTGACCCACGGGCGTCATACGGTCAGTGGTCGACCACTGGCCACCGCCACCGGCCATCCCTCAAGCCCTGTTCCTTCGAACCACGATCTCCATGCCAGGAGCCCAGCCCGTGCCCTCTGCCGGACTCTCCACACGACGCGCCGTGCAGCTCGCGGCCCTGCTCGCGCTCGCGGTGTTCTACACCGTGCAGCTCGCGGGCGCGCTGCTACCGAACGTGCCCGTCTTCGTCGCCGCCTCGCTGGCGGGACTCGCCCTCGACCTGTACCTGACGCACAAGCAGCCCGGGCTGCTGGCGCTGCTCGGGAAGGTCCGCTTCGACGTCACCACGCGGCAGCTGCTGCGCGACATGCTGGTCGTCATCGGCCTGGTGCGCATCCCCGAGGTCCCGCCGGACATCGAGCGCCCGCTCACCCTGCTGCTGCTGGCCGCGTACGCCGCGCACTTCCTGTGCCAGGCGGTGGCCCAGCTGGTGCGCCGCACCCGCACCCTGCCGGTCGTCACGCGCAACATCGACACCTCGGCGCTGCACCTCACCAACGCGCCGTCCCGGCTGCTGGCCCGCCAGCCCAGCCGCAGGCTGCTGCGCTTCTCGGTTCCCGGCACCCTGGGGCTGATGCTCAGCGCCGGGCTGTCGGCGCAGGAGTGGGGTCTGATCGGCGTCAGCTGCACCCTGCTGCTGTCGCTGAGCAGCGCTGTGTATCTGGGCACCTGGCTGCTGCCGAAGAAGCGCTCCAAGAGCGAGCAGGACGTGCTGGCGTGGCTGGACAAGTGGCTGACGCAGTACAGGCCGACCATCGGGATGTACTTCTCGGGCGGCGCCACCTCCGCGTACCAGGCGAACATGTGGCTGAGCACCCTGGCCCAGCTTGACGGCAGGCCGCTGATCGTGCTGCGGGAGCGGTTCATGGTGCAGAAGATCGATGCCACCGACATCCCGATCGTCTGCATCCCCAAGGTCGCCCACCTGATGCGGCTGGAGCACTCCACGCTCAAGGTGCTGCTGCACCCGGCCAACTCCGGCAAGACCTCTCAGGTGCTGCGCATCCCCACCCTCAAGCACGCCTTCATCAACCACGGCGAGTCCGACAAGCTCTCCTCCTGCAACCCCTACGCCAAGGCGTACGACCAGGTGTGGGTCGCCGGAGAAGCAGCACGTGAGCGGTACCAGCTCGCCGAGGTCGGGGTCGACGACAAGGACGTGGTGGAGGTGGGCCGCCCGCAGCTGAGCCCTATCCAGCACGCCGACGAGCGCGCCGCGGCGCCGAAGAGCGACTACACGACGGTGCTGTACGCGCCCACCTGGGAGGGCTGGGACGGCAACCCGGGCAACACCTCGGTCCGGCTGGCCGGCGAGAACATCGTCAAGGCCCTGCTGGCGGACCCGAAGGTACGGCTGCTCTACAAGCCGCACCCGATGACCGGCTCCGTCGACCCCCGCGCGGGCGCCGCCGACCAGCGCATCCGCGCACTGATCACGCAGGCCAACGCGGCTCGCGGCGGTGCGCGGCGCAGCGCGGAGGCGGTCGCGGAGCTGGAGCGCCGCACCACGGAGCTGGACCGGGTCTCCACCACCGCGTTCCGCCGCAGCGCGGACGAGATGGAGCGGATGAAGATCCAGGGCACGCCCGAGGAGGGCAACGCCGAACGGGTGCGGGCCGCGACAGAGGCGTGGGAGGCGGCCTACTGGGCGTCGTTCCCGGAGTGGGAGCACCAGATCATCGACGGCCCGCGGCCGGCGATCTTCACCTGCTTCAACCAGGCCGATCTGCTGATCTCGGACGTCTCCTCCGTCGTCTCCGACTACCTCAGCAGCGAGAAGCCGTACGCGGTGGCGAACACCAGCGGCATGAGCGAGGAGGAGTTCCGGGCCACCTTCCCGACCGTGCGGGCCGGCATCGTGCTCTCCCCTGACGCACAGCAGATCCCGGCGCTGCTGGAGTCGGTGCGTAACCCGGAGAAGGACGCCCTGGTGCGGGCCCGCAAGGAGCTCAAGACGCACCTGCTGGGCCCCTCCGATCCTCCTTCGCTCGTCCGCTTCAACGCGGCCGGGCTGGAGCTGGCGGCCGAGGCCGAGGCCCGCAACACCCGTGTCGCACGGCGTACGGCCGAGATCCCCGGCCAGCGGGAGCTGGAAGAGGCCGCCGAGGAGGCCGAGATGGAGGCGCCGACCACGGCGGATCCGGAGGACGCGGTGCCGACATAGGCAGCAACGCCCTCGTGTGACCACCGTTTTGGCGGGGGCCACTCGTTCGGGCGGCGCATGCGCGGCACACCGGCGCGCGGAAGCATATGACGGTGCGGGGCCCCGGGAGGAATTCACCTCCCGGGGCCCTTCCGTATGCCTGCGTCACTTCCGTCCCACCCGTCCCAGGACCTGAGGCATACGGCTGAAAGCCCGGCGCCACGTCCTTACGCTCGCTGGCGACCCGGTACGCACCATCCGCCGGGTCCCGCACCACCAGCCAGGAGGGGACGCACGTGACACGCCTGAGAACCGCCGCAACACCACTCGCTCTGCTCCTGGTGGCGGGAGTCCACCTCGCCACCCCCTCTCCCGCCACGGCCGCCTCTCCCGGCACCGGCCCCGTCTTCAACCTGCCCAACGGCACCCCCTCCCAGCAGCGCGCCATCCGCAGCGATCTGCTGGCCCGGATCAAGGCGGCGGCGCCCCGTTCCACGATCAAGCTGGCCCTCTACCACTTCTGGGACGCCGAGGTGGCCCGCGCACTGGCCAAGGCCCACACCTCGGCCAAGCGGCGCGTGAACGTGCGGGTGCTGCTGGACGAGTCGAGCGTGAGCACGATGCCCTCCAGCAGCTCGTACAAGATCCTGCGCAAGGCCCTCGGCACCGACCGGGCGAAACGGTCCTTCGTCGGGCTCTGCCCGAAGGGGAAGTCCTGTCTGGGCAACCCCGGTTCGGGAGCGTCCATCGCGCACAACAAGTTCTGGCTCTTCTCCCGTACCGGCGGCTTACGAAACGTCGTGGTGCAGACGTCCTCGAACCTGTCCACCGGCAACTACACCAAGTTCTGGAACGACGCGATGGTCGTCTCCCAGGCCCGCACCTACCAGGCCTACAGCCGGTACTTCGACAAGATGGCCGCGGCGAACTGGCGCACCTGGCGCTACACCCGGGCCGCCGCGGGCCCCTACACCGGCTACTTCTTCCCCCGGCCGAGCGGCGGCGACACCGTACGAGGCATCCTGGACAACGTGACCTGCCGCTGGAAGGACGCGCGCGGCAGCCACCGCACCAGCGTCCGGCTGGCGATGTTCAAGCTCACCCGACAGGGCGTCGCCGACGAACTCGCCGCGCTGCGCCGGCAAGGCTGCGCCGTCGACATCGTCTACGCCGAGACCGACAGCAAGGACAGCACCGGCTCCCCCGGCACCTGGGAGACGCTGCACACGCCCGGCGGCCCGACCCTCAGCTGTCTGCACCACGACGACGACGGCAACGCCAAGACCGCCCGCGAGGTCGTTCATTCCAAGACGCTGATGATCTCCGGCCGCTACGCGGGCGCCCTCAACAAACTGGTGTGGACCGGCAGCCACAACTACTCGGGCCCTGCTCTCACCAAGAACGACGAAGCCCTGCTGAAGATCGACAACTCCGCGGTCCACAACGCCTATGTGCGCCGCTTCGACCACCTACGGGCCTCCGCCCGGCCCGGCCTCGCCGACGACACCCCCCGCTGCAAGGGAGTGAGTCCCCAGCCGGAGCACTAGCCCGCCCACGCCGCCCGCAGGCACGAGCCCGCACGCACGAGCGCGCACGCACCAGCCCGCGCAGGCGAGTCCTCAGTCGAACGGGTCGAAGTCCTCGTACTCGCCCAGGGCTTCGTCGCGCTCCGCCTCGCGGTCGCGGCGGCGCTGGGCTGCCGGACGGGGGGCGTCCATACGGTGGTCCTCGCCCCGGCGGCCGAGCATCTCGGCACCGGTGACCATGGTGGGCTCCCAGTCGAAGACGACGGCGTTGTCCTCGTCGCCGATGGCGACGCCGTCGCCCTCGCGGGCGCCCGCCTTCAGCAGCTCCTCCTCGACGCCGAGGCGAGCGAGGCGGTCGGCGAGGTATCCGACGGCTTCGTCGTTGTTGAAGTCGGTCTGCCGCACCCAGCGTTCGGGCTTCTCGCCGCGCACCCGGAAGAAGCCCTCCTCGATGCGGGTCACCGTGAAGCCCGCGTCGTCGACGGCCTTGGGGCGGATGACGACGCGGGTGGACTCCTGCGCGGGACGGGCGGCGCGGGCCTGGTCCACCAGACCCGCCAGCGCGTAGGACAGCTCCTTGAGGCCCTGCCGGGAGACGGCGGAGACCTCGAAGACGGGAAAGCCGCGCTCCTCCAGGTCGGGCCGGATGATGTCGGCCAGGTCCTTGCCCTCGGGGATGTCCGTCTTGTTGAGGACGACGACGCGCGGCCGGTCCTCCAGGCCGCCGTAGCGGGCCAGCTCGGCCTCGATGACGTCCAGGTCGGAGACGGGGTCGCGCTCCGTCTCCAGCGTGGCGCAGTCCAGCACATGGACCAGCACGGAGCAGCGCTCGACGTGCCGCAGGAACTCCAGCCCGAGCCCCTTGCCCTCGCTGGCGCCGGGGATCAGCCCCGGCACGTCCGCGATGGTGTAGACGGAACTCCCGGCCGTGACCACGCCGAGGTTGGGCACCAGCGTGGTGAAGGGGTAGTCGGCGATCTTCGGTTTGGCGGCGGAGAGCACCGAGATGAGCGAGGACTTGCCCGCACTCGGGTAGCCGACGAGCGCGACATCGGCGACGGTCTTCAGCTCCAGGACGACGTCCCGTTCCTCACCGGGCTCGCCCAGCAGCGCGAAGCCGGGAGCCTTGCGCCGTGCGGAGGCCAGCGCCGCGTTGCCGAGGCCGCCGCGGCCGCCCCGCCCCGCGATGAAGGTGGTGCCGGCGCCGACCATGTCGGCCAGCACCTCGCCGCGCTTGTTCAGGACGACGGTACCGTCCGGCACCGCCAGCACCAGGTCCGTGCCGTCCTGCCCGGACCGGTGCCCACCCTCGCCGGGCCGGCCGTTGGTGGCCTTGCGGTGCGGGCTGTGGTGGTAGTCGAGCAGCGTGGTCACGTCCGGGTCGACGACGAAGATCACGTCGCCGCCGCGCCCGCCGTTGCCGCCGTCGGGGCCGCCGAGCGGCTTGAACTTCTCCCGGTGCACGGAGGCGCAACCGTGCCCACCGTTACCCGCGGCGACATGCAGCTCGACGCGGTCCACGAAGGTGGTCATAGGGGTGTGCCTCCAAGGCGTGCTGAGGGGGGTGTACTACGCACCGAGGGCGGACCCGTTTCCCGTACGCAGGCATACGCCGAACATACGGGAGAAGGAGGTCCGCCCTCGGGTGTGGAGAGTGTGCCGTCCGGCTGCTTACTTGGCAGCGGGGACGACGTTGACGACCTTGCGGCCGCGGTGGGTGCCGAACTGCACCGCACCCGCGTCCAGCGCGAACAGGGTGTCGTCGCCGCCGCGGCCGACGCCCTTGCCCGGGTGGAAGTGGGTGCCGCGCTGGCGGACCAGGATCTCACCCGCGTTAACGACCTGACCGCCGAAGCGCTTCACGCCGAGATACTGCGGGTTGGAGTCGCGACCGTTCCGGGTGGACGATGCGCCCTTCTTGTGTGCCATCTCTCCTCAGTCCTTACTTCTTGGCCGGGGCGGGGATGTCGGTGACCTTCAGCGCGGTGTGCAGCTGGCGGTGGCCGATGCGCTTCTTGTACCCGGTCTTGTTCTTGTACTTCTGGATCCGGATCTTGTCGCCCTTGTGGTGGTCCACCACCTCGGCCTGGACCTTCACGCCCGCCAGGACCCAGGGGTCGCTGGTGACCGCGTCACCGTCGACGACGAGCAGGGTCGAGAGCTCGACGCTGTCGCCGACCTTGCTGTCAGAAATACGGTCAACCTCGATGACGTCGCCCACAGAAACCTTCTGCTGGCGACCGCCGGTGCGCACGATCGCGTACACGCGGAACTCTCTCTCGCTCGTATCGGAGCTCCTGACGCCAGCCGCCCGCCCGCGCGAGAGCGCGGATCTGATCCGGAAGGATTGAGCGGCCTCTCCCGGGAACCGGGAGGGATTTGCTCAGGAGCGGCGCGCCCGGGTGAGGACACGCCGACGGTCAAGGGTACCCCATACGGACCTGGGGTTCTTTCGGAGGCCCCGTAGGCCGGGCCCGAGCCGGGCGGGGAGGGACGGGCCCTCCCCGCCTGACGGGTCACTGCCCGGAGGTGCGGGTCACTCCTCGGGGGTGGCGGCGGACACCGAGGTTCCGGCTCCACCCTCCTGCTCGGCGGCGGCCGTCTTCTTGGCCGCGAACTTCTTGGCGGTCTTCTTCGCCGCCGTCTTTCCCGCCGTCTTTCCCGCCGCCTTCGTCGCCGACTTCGCCGCCGTCTTCTTGGCGGCGGTCTTCTTCGCGGCCGTCTTCTTGGCCGGGGCCTTCTTCGCCGCCTTCTTCGCGGCGGTCTTCTTCGCCGGGGCGACGGCTTCGCCCTCCTCCGCCGGAGCGGTGGTGGTGATGGTCCGCGTCACCCGCCGCCGCGGCCGGACCGGCGCGACATCGGTGACGACCTCGCCGACCACCGGCTCGGGCTCGGCGGCCGCAGCCGGAGCGGCCGCCTCGTCCGACGGGACGACCAGCACGGCGGCGGTGTCTTCCCCGGTACGCGGCGCCCCGGCCGGAGCGCTGACCTTGCGCGTCACCCGACGGCGACGCCGGGCGCCGGTGGCGGGTTCGGTGGCCGCCTCGGCCTGCTCCGCGCTCGGTTCGGCAACCGGCGCGGCCACGTCGGCCGCGGGCCCGGCCGGTGCCGGGGCGGTGGGCTCGACCGCAGCGGGCTCGGCGGTGACGGCCTCCGGGACCGCGGGCTCCGACACTGCGGGCTCCGAAGCGGCGGGCTCCGGTGTCGCCGGCTCGACCACCTCGGCGGTCTCACCCGCCGTCGCCCTCGGCGAGCCCGCGGGCGCACTCGCCTTGCGGCTGCCCCGCCGGCGGCCACGTCCACCACGCGCGGCAGCCGCTGCTGCCTCCGCCTCGGCGGCGCTGTTGAACAGCTCGTCGTCCGGTACGAACTCCACCGGCGCGGGGGCCGCCGTCGAGACGTCGGCGGACTCGGCCGCCATCTCGGAGGGCTCCACCGCGGCAGCCGCCGGCGCGGTCGCGGGCGAGGGCTCGGGCTCCGCCGGGACGGGCTCGGCAGGAGCCGGGTGCGGCTGTGCGACCTGCTGGCCGCCGCCCTTCGCCTCGCCCTTGTCCGCCTTGCCCTTGCCCTTCTTGCCCTTCTTGCCGCCGCCACCCGCACCGGCGGCCACGGCCTGGTCCATGTGCACGATGACGCCGCGCCCGTTGCAGTGCACGCACTGCTCGGAGAACGACTCCAGCAGCCCCTGTCCGACCCGCTTACGGGTCATCTGCACGAGGCCCAGCGAGGTGACCTCCGCCACCTGGTGCTTGGTACGGTCCCGGCCCAGGCACTCCAGCAGGCGGCGCAGCACCAGGTCCCGGTTGGACTCCAGGACCATGTCGATGAAGTCGATCACGATGATGCCGCCGAGGTCGCGCAGCCGCAGCTGGCGCACGATCTCCTCGGCCGCCTCCAGGTTGTTCCTGGTGACCGTCTCCTCCAGGTTGCCGCCCTGGCCGGTGAACTTGCCGGTGTTGACGTCGACGACGATCATCGCCTCGGTCCTGTCGATCACCAGCGAACCGCCGCTGGGCAGCCACACCTTGCGGTCCAGCGCCTTGGCCAGCTGCTCGTCGATGCGGTACGTGGCGAAGACGTCCACGTCCGAGGTCCACTTCTGGAGCCGGTCGCCCAGATCGGGAGCCACGTGCGAGACATAGCCGTGGATGGTCTCCCAGGCCTCGTCACCGCTGATGATGACCTTGGAGAAGTCCTCGTTGAAGATGTCGCGCACCACGCGGACGGTCATGTCCGGCTCGCCGTACAGCAGCGTGGGCGCGTTGCCCTTCTGGGCCTTCTTCTGGATGTCCTCCCACTGCGCCTGCAGCCGCTCGACGTCGCGGCGCAGCTCGTCCTCGCTGGCGCCCTCGGCCGCCGTACGGACGATCACGCCGGCGCCCTCGGGCACCACCCGCTTGAGGATCTGCTTGAGCCGCGAGCGCTCGGTGTCCGGGAGCTTGCGGCTGATGCCCGTCATGGAGCCCTCGGGCACATAGACCAGGTAGCGGCCCGGCAGCGAGACCTGGCTGGTCAGCCGGGCGCCCTTGTGGCCGATCGGGTCCTTGGTGACCTGCACCAGCACCGACTGGCCGGACTTGAGCGCGGTCTCGATCCGGCGCGGGCCGTTGCCCATGCCCAGCGACTCGAAGTTGACCTCGCCCGCGTACAGCACGGCGTTGCGGCCCTTGCCGATGTCGACGAAGGCGGCCTCCATCGACGGCAGGACGTTCTGCACCTTGCCGAGATAGACATTGCCGACGTACGAGGTCGACTGCTCCTTGTTGACGAAGTGCTCGACCAGCACATCGTCCTCCAGGACGGCGATCTGCGTACGCTCACCGCTCTGCCGCACGATCATCTCGCGCTTGACGGCCTCGCGACGGGCGAGGAACTCCGCCTCGGTGATGATCGGAACCCGGCGACGGCCCTGCTCGCGGCCCTCGCGGCGGCGCTGCTTCTTGGCCTCCAGCCGGGTGGAGCCCTTGATGGCCTGCACCTCGTCGGAGGGCTCGTCCTTCTTCTTGCGGGGCTCACGGACCTTGACGACGGTGCGCTCGGGGTCCTCCGAGGCGACCGTCTCACCGGCCGGGGCCTCCGTGTCACCGGAGCGGCGGCGGCGACGGCGGCGACGGCGCGAGCTGCTGGAGGAGGTGCCACCGGTGGCCTCGCCCTCGTCCTCGCCGGCCCCCGCTGCGTCCGCTGCGTCCGCAGCGGCCCGCCCGGCGGCCTCGGTCTCCTCGGCGGCCTCGGGGCGCTCCTCCGGCTCGTCGGCCTCGTCGGACTCGGCGCCCTCGGCCTGCTCGGCGCTCTCGCCGCGGCGCCGACGGCGGCCGCCCCGACGGCGGCGGCGTGCGGGACGCTCGTCCGCCTGGGCGCCCTCCTGCTCCTCGCCCTCGGTGTCCTGGTCGCCGCCCTCGCGGTCCTCGCGGTCCTCCCGCTCGTCCCGACTCTCGTCGCGGGCGGCGGGCTGCTGCTCGGCGGCGTGCTGCTCGGCCGACTCCGCGCGGCGGCGACGGCGACGGCGCGGAGTGGCGGCCTCCTCCTCGATCGCGGCCCCGGTCTCGGTCTCCGGCTCCGGCTCGGTCTCCGCCTCGGCCTCGGCCTCGGCCCGGCGCTCGGCCTCGGCGGCAGCGGCGGCGGACTGCGGGGTCTGGAAGGCCGGCTCGGTGAAGACGGGCGGCTGGAACATCGCCACGGGCGGCGCGGGACGCTTACGCCGTCCGCCACGCGTCTCGGACTTCTCGCCCTGCTCGCCGGTCCGGGGTGTCCCGGTCGGGGGGGCTTCGAAGCCCCTGGCGACCTTCGGCTCGGCCTCCTGCGGCGCCTCGGCCGTCCCGGCTTCCTCGGTCGCCTTGGCGGCCTTGGCAGCCTTGCCCTTCGAGCCGGTCCTGGCGGCCTTGCCGCTGTCGGAGGCGGGGCGGTCGGAATCGGCGGTTCCGGCCGACTCCGCGGCCTCGGTGCCCTTACGGGTCGCCCGGCGACGCGTACGGGCAGGAGCCGACGTCTCGGTGGCCGCACCCTGCTCGGGGGCCGCTGCGGCCTCGGTGGTCTCGGCGGGCGCGGAGGCCTCGACGGTCTCCGTCGCCTCGGTGGCGGCGGGCGCGGAACCCGCACGGGTCGCACGGCGCCGCGTACGTCCGCCGGAGGCGGGTTCGGCGGAGGTCTCGGTCCCCGTCCCGGTCCCGGTCTCCGGATCGGCCGCTGCGTCGGCGGCAGCGGCGGCCTTGCGGGTGGCGGTACGGCGACGACCGCGCGTCTTCGGCGCCTCGGCGCTCTCGGCGGCCTCAGCCGTCCCGGCGGACGCGGAGGCCTCAGCGGTCTCGGGGGACGCGGAGGTCTCAGCGGGTGCGGAGGTCTCACGAGTGCTGCGACGACGCGCAGCCGCGGGCTTCTGCTCCTCGGGCGACTGCGCCGTCTCCTCGGCCGGGGCGGCGTCGGCGGCCTTGCGGCTGGTGGCACGACGGCGGGTACGGGCCTTCGGCGCCTCGGGCGTCGCCGCCTCGGACTCGGCCGCCTCGGGCTCGGGGGTGGACTCCGCCGGAGCGGGCGAGCCCGCGGGAGCGGTGGCCTTACGGGTGGCGCGGCGGCGGCTGCCGGTCTTCGGCGGCTCGGTGCCCACCTCGACGGTGCCACCGGCGGTCTCCGGCTGCGGGGCGGCCTCGGTCTGTTCGGCGGCCCGGGTCTGTTCGGCTGCCTCGGCCTGTTCGGCGGGCTGGGCCGGCGGCGGTGAGCCGGCCGGGGCGGTCGCCTTGCGGGTGGCGCGGCGGCGGGTGCGGGCGGCGGGCGCCGGAGCGATGTCGGCGGGGGCCTGAGGAGCGGTGTCGCTCCCCGAGTCGTCCGGGGCCGGGCCGTTCTGGGCTCCGGCCTCCCCCGAGGTGTCCTCGGCGCTGTCGCGCACGGTCGGCGTTCCGGCCCCGGCGGTCGCCGAGCTTCCGGTCCCACCGGTGTCCGTGCTGCTCACCGGCTCCCCGGTGTCCGCCGTGGACGGCGGTCCCGCGGGACGGCTGGCGGCGCGGCGGCGGCGCGGGGGCAGGTTGTCGCTCGGCGTGCTGAGCGCACCACCGGCGGTCTCGGGCGCTCCGGCGGCTCCGCCGCCGACAGTGGTTCCACTGCCGACGACCGACCCGCCGGACGCGGTGGATCCGCCGGAGGCGGGGGCTTCCGCGGAAGCGGCGGAACCGGCTGCGGCTGCCTCGGCTTCGTTGGATTCAGTTGGTTCGAGCATGCGGGCGGTTCTCCCGTCACGCTCCCGGGCGCCGCGCTCGTGAGGTCCGGGGCGGCCCGCCCTTGCGGGCGGATCGCTCTCCGGGGCGCGGGCGCCGCGCGGGAGCTTGTCGTCTCACTCGCCGGTTCCGGCCCTTGTCCGGCCCGGCTACGGCGAAAGTCTGCTTGGTCTGTGCGCTCGCCTGGCCTACGGCTGCCCGGGTGGCTCCCTGGCGTGCGTCGTCGGCGGCGGCGCGGCTTCGGCGGCTGTCCTACGCGGCGCCGCCCGGCACCGTCGCGGCGCTGGAGATCCCTGAGCCGATGGGCTCCGGAAGCGCGTCGCGGTCAGGTGCGAACGGGTCGGTCACCGTGCCGCTCTCCTCATCGAGCGGCCCCTGCGCCAGCCTGGTCACCGCTGCGGGGACCGGCGGCGCCAGGTCGGCCGTAGCGCGGAGACCGGACAGGACGTCGTCGGGTCGTACGGCAGGTGTCACGTGCCGTACTACCAGGCGCAGTATCGCACAGGCCCCCTTGCCCGGCCTATCGGTGCCGGTGGAGCCGGCCGCATCGGCGGCGGTGTCCGCCTCGGCGTGCTGCCCGGTCGGCTGTCCGTCGTCCTGGCCCGCGACCGTCAGTGAGCGGACGGCAGCCCGGGCGTCGAAGGAGCGGAGGCCCTTCTTGGTCTGCCGCTGCACCTCGACGGACTCGGCCGCCAAGAACGCGTCCGCCGCCTGCTGCGCCTGCTGCGGGGTGACGCCGTCGAGCCGCAGCTCCCATACGGACGCCTCCAGCCGGTCGCTGAAGTCGGAACCGCGTGCCTCGACCGCGTCGACGATGTCGAGGCCGTCCGGCATACAGCTGTCGAGCAGCGCCCGCAGCTGTTCGGGGTCGCGCTGCTGGACGAGGGCGATCTCCAGGTACTCGGCCTCGCTGCCGGTGCCGGTGGGGGCGGCGTTGGCGTAGCTGACCTTGGGGTGCGGGGTGAAACCGGCGGAGTACGCCATGGGGACCTCGGCCCGGCGCAGTGCTCTTTCGAACGCGCGCTGGAAGTCGCGGTGGCTGGTGAACCGAAGGCGGCCTCGCTTCGTGTAGCGCAGGCGGAGGCGCTGCACGGTGGGTGCGGGCGGCGGGCCTTCGGGCTGTCGCTTGCCCAGTGGTTCTCTCCTCGGTGCCGGGCGGTGCGCGAAGGCGCGACCGTCCATGTCTGATGGGTTCGGCTATGCGTCGTGTACGAAGGCGGAAGTCCGCACCGACCAGGCCGACGCCCTCCGTGTCGAGGCGCCTCACCTGCGGCCTTCGCGACCGGGCGGCACCCCGGCGGACGGCCGGGAAGCCCGGGTTCGTGCGGATGATCCTGGTGCCCAGGGTACGCGGCTGCCCTGGGGCAGCGGCTCCCGCTCCTTCGAGCGGGGCACTCCCTGGGCCTCGGGCCGGGGGGCTCCCCGCAGGGCACGCCGTATCTCTGCCCGTGTCGCGCGCATCGATTCCCGCGCCGAGCGAAGCGCGTCCCGCACCGGCCGTCCGGCAGCCCTCAGGCCGCGGCCCGCCGTACGCCCCACCGCACGTGCCGCGGTGGCGAGCGGGCGCCACAGCCGGTCGCGCAGCGCCCGTCCGAGGGGGGCCAGCAGGTAGCGCCACAACCCCACGAAAGGGGCCACCAGCAGCACGTACGCCATCCGTCCGAGGAACCGGAAGACCACCACCGTCACCCGGCCGGCCACCTGCCAGGCGATGACGAGGGCGGCGGCGATCTCCCGTACGACCAGCGCGACGCCCCGCCCGAAGGGGGCGAGGACCCAGCTGTGGAGGGCCAGAGCGGGCACCACGAGCAGATACCGGCCCAGCCACGCCAGCGCGGCACCGGTTCCGCGCACCACGGCCACCGCCGCGTGCCCGAGAGGGGTCAGCACCCAGCGGTAGAGGCCCACCACCGGCGCCACCACCAGCCACCGCCACAGCCAGGCGGCGGCCGCGGCCACGCCCCGCCCCACCGGGGCCAGCACATACCGCCACAGCAGCACCAGCGGCAGCAGCACCAGCTGCCGCCCCAGCCAGGACAGCCCGCCGCCGAGCCCGCGCAGCACGGCCAGCAGCGCGTGGCCGAGCGGGGTGAGCAGGCAGGCGTACGCCCAGGCCGACGGGGCGACGATCAGCGCCCGGACCACGAAAGCGACGGCGGCGGCGACACCACGTCCGGCCGGAGCGACCGCGTACCGCCACAGGGCGACCCACGGCCACACGAAGAGGGCCTTGCCCGTCCATACCAGCGCGATCCCGACGCCCCGGCACACCGGCGCGAGGACGGCACGCCACAGGCTGCTCGCCGGGGCGACGACGAGTGTGCGCCACAGCCACGCCAGCGCGCGCCCGGCCGGAACCAGCACTCCGCGCCGCAGGGCCCGTCCCACCAGCACCAGCCCGTCCCACACCATCCTCACGGGCAGGACCAGCACGAACATCACGATGCGCACCGGCAGCCGCACCGCGGCCGTCAGGCACCCTTCGGGTTGCTTCGTGTCCGCGGCGGCGCCGTGGCGCGGCCGATATCCGTGCTGGTACCCGTTCACGCTGGTGGGGACGGGCCGAGCCCGCCGGGCGGTTCGGCCGGGGGTGTGGCGATCCGGTAACGGCCGCGGCGCGGCCGGCTACTTCACCACGGTCAGCGGCAGCAGCTTCTTGCCCGTGGGCCCGATCTGGATCTCGGTGTCCATCTGCGGGCACACGCCACAGTCGAAGCAGGGGTCCCAGCGGCAGTCGGGGACCTCGGTCTCGTCGAGGGCGTCCTGCCAGTCCTCCCAGAGCCAGTCCTTGTCGAGCCCCGAGTCGAGGTGGTCCCAGGGGAGCACCTCCTCGTAGGAGCGCTCGCGGGTGGTGTACCAGTCGACATCGACGCCGGTGCCCTCCAGCGCCTTGGCGGCCGACTCCATCCACAGGTCGTAGGAGAAGTACTCGCGCCAGCCGTCGAACCGGCCGCCGCGCTCGTAGACCTCGCGGATCACCGCGCCGATGCGGCGGTCACCGCGGGAGAGCAGCCCCTCGACGATGCCGGGCTTGCCGTCGTGGTAGCGGAAACCGATCGAGCGGCCGTACTTCTTGTCACCGCGGATCTTGTCGCGCAGCTTGGCCAGCCGGGCGTCGGTCTCCTCGGCGGACAGCTGCGGTGCCCACTGGAAGGGGGTGTGCGGCTTGGGGACGAAGCCGCCGATGGAGACCGTGCAGCGGATGTCGTTGGATTTGGCGACCTCGCGGCCCTTGGCGATGACGTTGACCGCCATGTCGCCGATCTGCAGCACGTCCTCGTCGGTCTCCGTGGGCAGCCCGCACATGAAGTACAGCTTCACCTGGCGCCAGCCGTTGCCGTAGGCGGTGGCGACGGTGCGGATCAGGTCCTCTTCGGAGACCATCTTGTTGATGACCTTGCGGATGCGCTCGCTGCCGCCCTCGGGGGCGAAGGTGAGGCCGGAGCGGCGGCCGTTGCGGGTCAGCTCGTTGGCCAGGTCGATGTTGAAGGCGTCCACGCGGGTGGAGGGCAGGGACAGCCCGACCTTGTCCTCCTCGTAGCGGTCGGCCAGGCCCTTGGCGATGTCACCGATCTCGCTGTGGTCGGCGGAGGAGAGGGAGAGCAGACCGACCTCCTCGAAGCCGGTGTTCTTCAGCCCCTTGTCGACCATGTCGCCGATGCCGGTGATGGACCGCTCCCGCACCGGACGGGTGATCATGCCCGCCTGGCAGAAGCGGCAGCCACGGGTGCAGCCGCGGAAGATCTCCACCGACATCCGCTCGTGCACCGTCTCCGCGAGGGGGACCAGCGGCTGCTTGGGGTAGGGCCACTCGTCCAGGTCCATCACGGTGTGCTTGCTCACCCGCCACGGGACGCCGGAGCGGTTGGGCACGACGCGGGAGATCCGGCCGTCGGCCAGGTATTCGACGTCGTAGAAGCGCGGTACGTAAACGCCGCCGGTCTTGGCCAGCCGCAGCAGCAACTCGTCGCGGCCGCCCGGGCGGCCCTCTGCCTTCCAGGCCCGGATGATCCCGGTGACCTCCAGCACGGCCTGCTCGCCGTCGCCGATCACCGCGACATCGAGGAAGTCGGCGATCGGCTCCGGGTTGAACGCCGCGTGTCCGCCCGCCATCACGATCGGGTGGTCCTCGGTGCGGTCCTTGGCCTCCAGCGGGATACCGGACAACTCGAGAGCGGTCAGCAGGTTGGTGTAGCCCAGCTCGGTGGAGAAGGAGACCCCGAACACGTCGAAGGCGCCGACCGGGCGGTGCGCGTCGACGGTGAACTGTGGGACCTGGTGCTCCCGCATCAGCTTCTCCAGGTCCGGCCAGACGCTGTAGGTGCGCTCGGCCAGGACGCCCTGGCGCTCGTTGAGCACCTCGTAGAGGATCATGACGCCCTGGTTGGGGAGGCCCACCTCGTAGGCGTCCGGATACATCAGAGCCCAGCGGACGTCCGCCTCGTCCCATTCCTTGACGGTGGAGTTCAGCTCGCCGCCCACGTACTGGATCGGCTTCTGAACGTGCGGGAGGAGGGCCTCTAGCTGGGGGAAGACCGATTCGACGGGCATGTGGGGCGCGCTTTCTGCGGGTGCCCCGGCCGGAGCCGGGGAGGGGGACAGGGCCAGTCGTCCAGAGTAACGGTTGGTCACGCCCGCCCTGTCGGCTGCTCGGCGGCCGGGGGGCCGCGCACCGCCCCCCGGCCCCGGCAGACCGGGACTTATGCCGCTATCGGCCGCTGCGTCCGGATCGACTGCAGCAGCCCCACCGCGATCCACACCGCGAACATCGAGGTACCGCCGTAGGAGACGAACGGCAGCGGCAGACCGGCCACCGGCATGATGCCGAGCGTCATTCCGATGTTCTCGAACGCCTGGAAGGCGAACCAGGCGATCACCCCGGCCGCGACGATGGTGCTGTACAGCTCGGTCGACTCGCGGGCGATCCGGCAGGCCCGCCAGATCAGGATGCCGAGCAGGACGAGGATCAGCCCGCCGCCCACGAAGCCCAGCTCCTCGCCGGCGACCGTGAAGACGAAGTCGGTCTGCTGCTCGGGGACGAACTGGCCGGTCGTCTGGGTGCCCTCGAAGAGGCCCTTGCCGGTGAGGCCGCCGGAGCCGATGGCGATGCGGGCCTGGTTGGTGTTGTAGCCGACGCCGGCCGGGTCGAGCGCCGGGTTGGCGAAGGCGGCGAACCGGTTGATCTGGTACTCGTCGAGCAGCCCCAGCGCCCACACCAGCACCGCTCCCCCGGCACCCGCCAGGCACAGCCCGATGATCCAGCGGTTGGAGGCGCCGGAGGCGAGCAGCACGGCCAGCACGATGATGACCAGCACCATCACGGAGCCGAGGTCGGGCATCATCAGGATGATCGCGATCGGCAGCGCCGCCATGGCGAGCGCGTGCAGCACGGTCCGGTGGTCGGGGTGCTCCCGGTCGCCGGCGTCGACCTTGGCGGCGAGCAGCATCGCCATGCCGAGGATCACCGTGATCTTGATGAACTCGGCGGGCTGGACCGTGAAGCCGCCGCCGAGGTTCAGCCAGGCCCGCGAGCCGTTGATCGTGGCGCCGAGCGGGGTGAGGACGCAGACGGCGAGCAGCACGGTGATGCCGTAGAGCACCGGTACGACGCTGCGCAGTCTGCGGTGGCCCAGCCAGACGGTGCCGATCATCAGCGCGATACCGATACCCAGGCTGATGACGTGCCGCACCAGGAAGTACTGCGGGTCGCCCTGGTTGAGCTCGGTGCGGTTGCGGGTGGCGGAGTAGACCAGGAGCGAGCCGATGACCGCGAGCGCGACACCCGACAGCAGGATCATCCAGTCCATCCGCCACACGATCGAGTCACGTGCGGTCAACCGGTCCCAGGCCGAGCGGCGGCGTGGGCCGTAGCCGCCGAGGGCGAACGTCCTAGCGCTCATGGGCGCTCACCTCCGGCCAGTTCACGGGCGTCGCTGACCTGCCGGGCCCCGTCTCTGCGGCGCTGCTGCTGCTCGCCCTCGTTGCGTGCGACCGCGGCCTCGCCGCGGGCCCGTGGCGTCTCCCCCGGGGGTGAGGCGGTGGGGCTGCGGTCGGTGGGCGAGGCGGACGGGCTCGCGGACTTCTTGTCCGCGGGCCGCTTGTCGCGCTCGGCGACGATGGTGCCGTTTTTGTCGATCTTCGGCAGACCGGTCTCGGGCTTGGGCAGCAGCGCCTTGCTCTTGTCGATGCCGCCGTCCTTCCCGACGCCGTACATGGCGTCGTAGATGTTGCGCACGGCGGGCCCGGAGGCGCCGGAGCCGGTACCACCCTGGGAGATGGTCATCACGATGGTGAAGTCGTCGGTGTAGGTGGCCAGCCAGGAGGTGGTCTGCTTGCCCGCCACCTCGGCGGTACCGGTCTTGGCGCGCAGCTTGATCTTGTCCTGCGGCCAGCCCGCCTCGCCGAACCGCCAGGCGGCCGAACCCCGGGTGGCCACCCCCTGGAGGGCCTTGTCCATCTGGCGGAGCGTCTTGTCGCCCAGCGGCAGCTTCCCGTGGGGGTTCGGCTTGATCTCCTTGACGGACTTGCCGTCGGCACTGACGACGGCCTTGCCGAGGGTGGGGTCGTACATGGTGCCGCCGTTGCCGAGCGCCGCGTAGATGGTGGCCATCTGGATCGGGGTGACGAGGGTGTCGCCCTGCCCGATGGAGTAGTTCACGCTGTCACCGGCGCGCATCTTCATACCGGAGACGCAGTTCTCCTTGGCGATCTTCTCGGCGTAGCTGGGCGTGCCCTTGGCGTTGTCGGCCTGCTTGCACCAGGCGTCCTTGTTGGCCTCCCAGTAGTTCTTCTTCCACTCCCGGTCCGGGACCCGGCCCTTGACCTCGTTGGGGATGTCGATCCCGGTCTTCTTGCCGAGACCGAACTGGTGTGCGGCCTTGTAGAACCAGTCCTTGGCGCCCTTCTTGGGCAGGTTCCCGCCGTCCTTCTTCCACTCCTTGTAGGCGAGGCGGTAGAAGACGGTGTCGCAGGAGACCTCCAGGGCGCGGCCGAGGTCGATGTTGCCGTAGCCCTTGGACTCGTAGTTCTTGAAGACCTGGCCGCCCACCTCGAAGTCCGAGGAGCAGTTGTACTTGCCGTTGAACGGGTAGCCGGCCTTGACCGCGGCGGTGGTGGAGATGACCTTGAAGATGGAGCCCGGCGCCGCCAGGCCCTGGATGGCGCGGTTCAGCAGCGGATAGTTGGACTTCTTCCCGGTGAGCTTGGCGTACTCCTTGCCGGAGATGCCGCCGACCCAGGCGTTGGGGTCGTACTCGGGGTTGGAGGCCATGGAGACGACACGGCCTGTCTTGTTCTCCATCACCACGACGGCACCGGCGTCCGCCTTGTAGT
Source organism: Streptomyces sp. B15 (assembly GCF_018070605.1). NCBI lineage: Bacteria > Bacillati > Actinomycetota > Actinomycetes > Kitasatosporales > Streptomycetaceae > Streptomyces > Streptomyces sp. B15. The sequence goes on along the minus strand of NZ_JAGPXJ010000043.1, from coordinate 37,860 downwards.
TGCGGCCGGTGTTCTTGTCGAACTCCTTGCGGGCGTTCTTCATCGCCTGGTCGAGCTGCTTCTCGGCCACGGCCTGGACCCGTGAGTCGATCGAGGTGACCAGGTTGGAGCCGGGGCGCGCCTTGTCGCTCTCGGCCTCGCCCATGACCCGCCCGAGGTTGTCCACCTCGTAGCGGGTGACGCCCGAGGAGCCGCGCAGCTCGCTGTCGTAGGCCCGCTCCAGGCCGTTGCGGCCGATCTCGTCGGAGGGGAGGAAGGGCGAATCGGTGTCCTTGGCCTTCTCGATCTCCTCGTCGGTGACGGGCGAGAGGTAGCCGAGCGCCTGCGAGGTGTCGGCCCCGTACGGTGCCGGATAGCGGCGGACGGCCTCCGGCTCGGCGGTGATCCCGGGAAAGTCCTCCGAACGCTCCCGGATCTGCAGCGCCTGCTGGGGCTTGGCGTCGTCGGTGACCGGGATCGGCTGGTAGGGCGACCCGTTCCAGCACGGCTGCGAGGTGTCCGCGTCGCAGAGACGGACCTTCTCCTTGACGGTCTTGGGCGACATGTCCAGGACCTTGGCGAGCCGTTCGAGGACGGCCTTGCCGTCGTCGTCCTGCTTCATCAGCTCGGTGCGGGAGGCGGAGACCACCAGCCGGGTCTCGTTGTCGGCGATGGGCACACCGCGCGCGTCCAGGATGGCGCCGCGCGTCGCGGGCTGGACCACCTGCTGGACGTGGTTGCCCTTGGCCTCCTTCTGGTATTCGTCGCCGTTGCGGATCTGCATGTACCACAGCCGGCCACCGAGGGTCAGCAGCAGCGACACCACCAGGATCTGGATGACGACCAGCCGAATGGTGACGCGGGAGGAACGACCGGTCTCGGGGATATTCGTCACGGCGCGTAGCGCCTCCTTGTGGGGCGGTGGTCGGGCTGGGGGCACCCCCGGCCGGAGGCTGGGGGAGGGTGGGCATTCGTCACAGCCGCTTGACCCCCTTGATCTTGCCCGCCTTGCTGCGGCCGCCCAGGCTCACCGTCTTGTTGCGGGGGGTGCGCTTCCCGGCCTTGACGCCCTTGCCGCCCTTACTGAGCAGGCTGCCGCCGGCCGAGGCGCTGAAGCCGGCGCCCGAGGTGAGCCACCCGTAGGCGCGCATACCGCCGTCCGCGCTGCCGCCGCCGGGCTCGGCCCCGATCGGGTCCTTCTCGCCGCGCCGCGCCAGCGACATGATCAGCGGCACCACGAACGGCGCCAGCAGCAGGTCGTAGATGGTGGCGGTGATCAGCAGCCCGCTGAGCCCGACCTGACGGGCCACGGTGTCCCCGACCAGCGCACCGACGCCCGCGTACAGCAGTGTGGAGCCGATGGCGGCGGAGGCGACCACCAGCATGGGCACGGTGGCCGAGCGGTGCTGGCCGGCCTCCGGCTTGGTCAGCCCGGCGGCGTAGCCGATGAGGCAGAGCACCAGCGCGTAGCGGCCAACGGCGTGGTCGGCGGGCGGGGCGATGTCGGCCAGCAGCCCGGCGCAGAAGCCGACGAGCGCGCCCGCGGTGTGGCCGTACACCAGGGCGAGGGCGAGCACGACCAGCAGCAGCAGGTCCGGTACGGCCCCGGGGAGTTGGAGTCTGGCCAAAACGGTGACCTGGAGCATCAGGGCGACGACCACGAGAGCGGCCGAGAGCAGCATCCGGTTGAGGTACACGGGGATCAGCTCCTGGGCGAGGGCGTACCGCTGGGCGTCTTGGTCACGGTCACCGTGGGGGCGGGCTTGGGTTTGGGCGGGTTCTTGGTTTCGAGAACCTTGTCGCGCGGGTCCTTGCGCGGCGGTTTGACGACGACGCCGACCACGTCGAGCCGGGTGAAGCCGACGTAGGGCCGCACCCGGACCGTACGGGTGAGGTCGCCCTTGTTCCGGTTGACCTTGGTGACCTCGCCCACCGGGACGCCCGGTACGAACGGCTTGTCGTTGCTGGAGCCGAAGGTGACCAGCCGGTCGCCCTTCTTGACCTTGGCCTTGCCGTTGAGCAGCTGGACATTGAGCGCGTTGCCGCCGCGTCCGGTGGCGAAGCCCAGCTCGTTGCTCTTCTCCAGCCGGGTACCGACGGTGAAGTCGGGGTCGTTGGCGAGCAGCACCGTGGAGGTGCTGGGGCCGACGGTGGTGAGGCGGCCGACCAGCCCGTCGCCGTTGAGGACGGTCATGTCGCGGCGCAGCCCGTCCTCCCGGCCGGCGTCGATGGTGACGGTCCAGGAGAAGCCCTGGGCCGCCCCGATCGCGATGACCTGGGCGCCCTTGACGCCGTAGCCGCCCGCGCCGGCGGTCTTGAGGAGCTTGTCGAGCTCGTTGGCCCGTGAGCGGTTGCGGTCGGTGGAGCCGAGCTTCTGCCGCAGCGCCGCGTTCTCCTGCTCCAGACGGCTGAGTCTGTCGTGGCGGGCACCCGAGTCACGGACAGCGGCAATGGCGTTGCCGACCGGGTCGACCGCCGTGGCCATGCCGTTCTCTACCGGGCCAAAGACGGAGGCGGCCGACCGCCGCGCTCCGTCGAGCGGAGACTGCTCGCCCCCTCTGAGATCCACCGTGATCAGTGCGAACGCGATGGCGATCAGCAGGACGAGCAGCAGCCGACTTTCTCGGGTGTCCCTCACGTGCGGCGGCCGTGCCTTTCTCTGGGGCAGCCCCGCGTCCGCGGGGTGCATTGGCGGGGGCCGCCACTGCGTTCGAACGACCCGCCGCTGAACGGTCAGTTATTGCGAGCAGATGCCCGTGGCGCTCAGCGGCGCGGCTGGGCGTCGAGCACCTGCTGGAGCGCCTCGAACTCCTCCACGCACTTGCCGGAGCCCAGCGCGACCGAGTCCAGCGGGTCCTCGGCGATGTGGATGGGCATGCCCGTCTCGCGGCGCAGCCGCTCGTCCAGGCCGCGCAGCAGGGCGCCACCACCGGTGAGCACGATGCCGCGGTCCATCACATCGCCGGACAGCTCCGGCGGACACTTGTCGAGGGTGGTCTTGACCGCGTCGACGATCGCGTTGACCGGCTCCTCGATGGCCTTGCGGACCTCGCCCGCGGAGATCACCACCGTCTTGGGAAGCCCGCTGACCAGGTCACGGCCGCGGATCTCGGTGTGCTCGTCCTTGTCGAGGTCGTGCGCCGAACCGATGGTGATCTTGATGCTCTCGGCGGTGCGCTCGCCGAGCAGGAGGCTGTACTCCTTCTTGATGTGCTGGATGATCGCGTTGTCGAGCTCGTCGCCCGCCACCCGGATCGACTGCGCGGTGACGATGCCGCCCAGCGAGATCACAGCGACCTCGGTGGTGCCGCCACCGATGTCCACCACCATGTTGCCGGTGGCCTCGTGGACCGGCAGTCCGGAGCCGATCGCCGCGGCCATCGGCTCCTCGATGATGTGCACCTGACGGGCACCCGCCTGAGTGGACGCCTCGATGACGGCGCGGCGCTCGACTCCGGTGATACCGGAGGGCACACACACCACCACGCGGGGCCGGGCGAGATAGCGCCGCTTGTGGATCTTCAGGATGAAGTAGCGGAGCATCCGCTCGGTGATCTCGAAGTCGGCGATGACGCCGTCCTTCAGGGGCCTTACGGCCACGATGTTGCCAGGGGTGCGGCCGATCATTTTCTTCGCCTCGGCGCCGACCGCCAGGATTCCGCCTGTGTTGGTGTTGATCGCGACGACGGACGGCTCGTTGAGGACGATCCCGCGACCCCTGACGTACACCAGCGTGTTGGCGGTCCCGAGGTCGACAGCCATATCACGGCCGATGAACGACATGTTGGTTCCCATGGATGCGTCTGGCCTTCCAAGTGGGGCGATGTGGTGTGCGGCTACGGAAGGAGGTGGACTACCGCGCTGGCATGCTCAAAGCGCGAGGCTTCCATCGTAGACGCGCTTGCTCGAACACGTGGAGACGGTTCCTCCGCCATTGTCGGCGGAAGTCCGAACGGCCACCGTAATGGTGACGTCGTGTCGGAGCCGAGCCCCGATCCATTCCGCCTCGGGCGGTCGATCCGGCGTCGGGCGAGGTCGGCTCAGGAAAAAGCGGGGAAGAAAATCTTCATCTCCCGCTCGGCGGACTCCTCCGAGTCCGAGGCGTGAATCAGGTTCTCCCGCACGATGGTCCCGAAATCGCCGCGCACCGAGCCGGGAGCGGCCGCGATCGGGTCGGTCGGACCCGCCAGCGCGCGGATTCCCTCGATCACCCGTTCGCCCTCGACGACCATGACGACGGACGGGCCCGAGGCCATGAACTCCATCAGCGGCTCGTAGAAGGGGCGGCCCTCGTGCTCCGCGTAGTGCTGCTCCAGCGTGGCGCGATCCAGCGTGCGCAGCTCCATGGCCGCGATGGACCAGCCCGCCTTGCGCTCGATACGGCCGATGATCTCGCCTACCAGGCCACGGCGGACCGCGTCGGGCTTGAGGAGGACGAGGGTGCGCTGGCTCATGTGTGCGGCTCCTTGGCTGCGGTCATACGGTGAGCAGAGGCTACCTGCGGCCAGCGGCCGCACTGACGGCGGGGATCACTTTTCCGCCGCTCTGCGCCGCACCTCGCGCCCCTTTTCACGCCCCTGCCGCGCGCCTTCGGCGTCAGGCCGTCGGTTCGGCCTCGGCCGCGGGTCCGGTTTCGGCCGCGAAGCGCGCCTTCGCCTCGTCGACCTTCTTGCCGAAGTGCACCGAGGCCCACCACAGCCCCGCGAAACAGGCGCCGAGGAAGAACATCGCCGGGACCACGAATCCACTGGCGATCAGCCCGATCTGCAGCGCCCAGCCGAGCTGGACGCCACCCGGTCGGGCGATGAAGCCGCACAGCAGTACGCACAGCGCCATGGCGATTCCGCTGACCGTCCAGACGGTCGCCGCCGAAAGGTCACTCGTTTGCATCGCGACCAATCCGGCGAACCCGATCACGAAGAACTCACCGATCAGCGTGGACGCGCACAGCGTTCGCATCTACTGCCTCCCTCCCAGCAGCAGCCGGGCCTCGCCGACAGTGATGACCGAGCCGGTGACCAGCACCCCGGCCCCCGCGTACTCGCCCTCCTCCTCGGCGAGGGTGACGGCCTCCTCCAGCGCCGCGTCCAACCGCGGCTCGACCTGCACCCGCTCGTCGCCGAAGACCTCGACGGCGACGGCGGCCAGCTCGTCCACGTCCATCGCGCGATGGCTGGAGTTCCGGGTGACGACGACCTCGGCGAAGATCGGCTCGAACGCCTCCAGCAGCCCGCGTACGTCCTTGCCCGCGCTGGCCCCGACCACGCCGACGAGCCGGCTGAAGTCGAACGCCTCGCTGACGGCCTGCGCCGTGGCCTGCGCCCCGCCCGGGTTGTGCGCCGCGTCCAGCAGCACCGACGGGCTGGTGCGCACCAGCTCCAGCCGGCCCGGCGAGGAGACCGAGGCGAACGCCTGACGCACCACATCGATGTCCAGGGTGCGGGCCTGCTGCTGGCCGATACCGAAGAACGCCTCGACGGCGGCGAGCGCCACACAGGCGTTGTGCGCCATGTGCGCGCCGTGCAGGGGCAGGAAGATGTCCGGGTACTCGCCGCCCAGCCCCCGCAGGGTGAGCTGCTGTCCGCCGACGGCCAGCTGCCGGTCCGCGACGCCGAACTCCATGCCTTCACGGGCGACGGTGGCGTCCACCTCGACGGCCTTCTTCAGCACCACGGACGCGGCTTCCACCGGCTGCTGGGCCAGCACCACGGTGGCGTCCGGCTTGACGATCCCGGCCTTCTCCACCGCGATCCGCTCGGGCGTGTCGCCGAGCCGGTCGGTGTGGTCGAGGGAGATGGGGGTGATGACGGCGACGCCCGCGTCGATGACGTTGGTCGCGTCCCAGGTGCCGCCCATCCCGACCTCGACGACGGCCACATCCACCGGCGCGTCGGCGAACGCGGCGTACGCCATACCGGTGAGCACCTCGAAGAAGGAGAGCCGGTACTCCTGCTGCGCGTCGACCATCTCGACGTACGGCTTGATGTCCTGGTACGTCTCGATGAAGCGCTCGGCGGAGACCGGCGCGCCGTCGACGCTGATGCGTTCGGTGACCGACTGCACATGCGGCGAGCTGTAGCGCCCGGTGCGCAGCTCGAAGGCGCCGAGCAGCGCCTCGATCATGCGGGCCGTGGTGGTCTTGCCGTTGGTGCCGGTGATGTGGATGGACGGGTAGGAGCGCTGCGGCTCGCCCAGCACGTCCACCAGCGCGGCGATACGCTGCACCGAGGGGTCCAGCTTGGTCTCGCCCCAGCGGGTGGCCAGCTCCTCCTCGACCTGGCGCAGTGCCCGGTCGACCTCGGGGTCCTCGGGCCTGGCCGGCACCACCTCCGGCTGCGGGGGCCCCGCCTGGGCGCGCAGGGTGCGGCTGCCCGCCTCGATCACCGCCAGATCGGGGTCGCGGTCGGTCTCCGCACCGACGATCTCCTCGAAGGAGGAGGGATCGGGCGAGTCGGGCTCGGGTTCGTGGGGCTGGGACGCGTCGCTCACGCACCCCAGTCTACGGAAGAGCTCCGCATGGTTTCCCGGCCGTAAGGGGAGACCTCCGCATGGATTTCCCGCCGCAACGGCGACCCACCGCGTACGACCTGACCGGCGGATGCCCGACCGGCTCAGGCCGGTCCGGCACCGCCGGTCACCTCGGCAGTGGTGCTCGCCATCACGGCGGGAAAAAGGTCAGAGCCGCTCCAGCTGCTGGGTCAGCCGCGCGATGTCGGCCTCCGCCGCCTCCTTGCGGCCGCGGATCTTGTCGACCACATGGTCCGGCGCCTTTGCCAGAAACGCCTCGTTGGCCAGCTTCGCCCCCGTCTGCGCCAGTTCCTTCTCGGCGGCGGCCAAGTCCTTGGCGAGCCGCTTGCGTTCGGCCTCCACGTCGATGGCGCCCGACAGGTCGAGGCCGACCGTCGCACCGGCGACCGACAGCGAGGCCGTGGCCTGGAAGCCCTCCCCGGCGGGCTGCAGCCGCAGCAGCTGGCGGATGGCGTCCTCGTGGTCCACCAGGTCGGTGCCGTCCAGCACGAGCTGGGCCGGGACCTTCTGGCCCGGCTGCAGGCCCTGGTCGGCGCGGAAGCGGCGTACCTCGGTCACCGCCTGCTGGACCGTGGCGATCTCCTGCTCGGCGGCGGCGTCCCGGAAGCCGGAGTCCTGCGGCCAGGGTGCGACGACGACGGACTCACCGCCCGTCAGCGTCGTCCACAGGGTCTCGGTGACGAACGGGACCACGGGGTGCAGCAGCCGCAGCGTCACATCCAGCACCTCGCCCAGGACGCGGCGGGAGACCTCGGCGGGCCTGCCGCCCTTGGCGAAGGTGGTCTTGGACAGCTCGACGTACCAGTCGAAGACCTCGTCCCAGGCGAAGTGCCGCAGCGCGTCGGAGAGCTTCGCGAACTGGTAGTCGTCGTAGTAGCCGTCGACCTCGGCCAGCACCTCGTTCAGCCGGGAGAGGATCCAGCGGTCGGTGGCCGCCATCTCACTCGCCTCCGGGAGCGGGCCCTGGACGGTGGCGCCGTTCATCAGCGCGAACCGGGTGGCGTTCCACAGCTTGTTGGCGAAGTTGCGGGACGCCTTGACCCAGTCCTCGCCGATCGGCACATCGGTGCCCGGGTTGGCGCCGGAGGCCAGGGTGAAGCGGAGCGCGTCGGAGCCGTACGCGTCCATCCAGTCCAGCGGGTCGACGACGTTCCCGAAGGACTTCGACATCTTCTTGCCGTGCTCGTCGCGGACCAGGCCGGTCAGCGCGATGGTGTGGAAGGGCGGCTCCTCCATCACGTACATGCCGAACATCATCATCCTCGCGACCCAGAAGAAGATGATGTCGTAGCCGGTGACCAGGACGTCGGTGCCGTAGAACTTCTCCAGGTCGGGCGTGCTGTCCGGCCAGCCGAGCGTGGAGAACGGCCACAGCCCGGAGGAGAACCAGGTGTCCAGGACGTCCGGGTCCTGGTGCCAGCCCTCGCCGGTGGGCGGCTCCTCGTCGGGGCCGACGCAGACGACCTCGCCCTCGGGCCCGTACCAGACCGGGATGCGGTGGCCCCACCACAGCTGGCGGGAAATCGTCCAGTCGTGCATGTTGTCGACCCAGTCGAAGTACCGGGACGACATGTCGGCGGGGTGGATGGTGACCCGGCCGTCGCGGACGGCGTCACCCGCGGCCTGCGCGAGCGGGGCGACCTTGACCCACCACTGCATGGACAGCCGCGGCTCGATCGTCGTCTTGCAGCGGGAGCAGTGCCCGACGCTGTGCACGTAGGGGCGCTTCTCCTCCAGCACCCGGCCCTGCTCGCGCAGCGCGGCCACGATGGCCGAGCGCGCCTCGAACCGGTCCAGGCCCTGGTAGGGCCCGTGCGCGGTGATCACACCGCGCTCGTCCATCACCGTGAGCATGGGCAGCCCGTGGCGGCGCCCGATCTCGAAGTCGTTGGGGTCGTGCGCCGGGGTGACCTTGACCTGGCCGGTGCCGAACTCGGGGTCGACATGGCTGTCGGCGACGACGGGGATGGAGCGGTCGGTCAGCGGCAGCTTGATCAGCTTGCCGATCAGATGCTGGTAGCGCTCGTCGTCGGGGTGGACGGCGATGGCGGTGTCGCCCAGCATCGTCTCGGCACGCGTGGTGGCGACGACGACGCTCTCCTCACCCTCGCCGTACTTGAGCTGCACCAGCTCGCCGTCGTCCTCCTGGTACTCCACCTCGATGTCGGAGATGGCGGTCAGACAGCGCGGGCACCAGTTGATGATCCGCTCGGCGCGGTAGATCAGCCCGTCGTCGTACATCTTCTTGAAGACGGTCTGGACGGCGCGCGAGAGGCCCTCGTCCATGGTGAAGCGCTCGCGGGACCAGTCGACGCCGTCACCGAGGCGCCGCATCTGGCCGAGGATCTTGCCGCCGTACTCCTCCTTCCACCGCCACACGCGGTCGACGAAGGCCTCCCGGCCGAGGTCCTGGCGGGACTTGCCCTCCTCGCCGAGTTGCTGCTCGACCTTGTTCTGGGTGGCGATGCCCGCGTGATCCATGCCGGGCAGCCACAGCGCCTCGTAGCCCTGCATCCGCTTACGGCGGGTGAGCGCGTCCATGAGGGTGTGCTGGAAGGCGTGTCCGAGGTGGAGAGATCCTGTGACGTTCGGGGGTGGGATGACGATGGTGTACGGCTGCTTGCCGCTCTTGGCGTCCGCCTCGAAATAGCCCCGCTCCACCCAGCGCTCGTACAGCTTCCCCTCTACCTCGGCCGGCGCGTACTGGGTCGGCAGATCTGCGGGAATGGCGCTGTTCGGCCCGTTGGCGTCCGGGCTCTGCTGAGTGTTGTCGGTCACGACGGCCAGTGTACGGGCGCCGATGTCCCGGTCTCGAATCGGTTTGTGGACCGGTGCAGCGGGCGCGCGCGGCATCCGTCACTATGAGCGGAGCGCATTCGACTACTTGTTCACGGAGGGGAAGCGCCGCTCATGAGTAACAACCAGCCCGGCCCTTACGGCCAACAGCCAGGGCAGCCCGGTCCTTACGGCCAACAGCCGGGTCCGTACGGGCAGCCGCCGCAGCAGGGCGGCGCCAACCCGTACGGCGGCGCCCCCGGTCAGCCGGGTTACGGCTACCCGCAGCAGGGCGCGCCGCAGCAGCCCCCCGGACCGCCGCCGCAGCAGGGATACGGCTTCCCCCAGCAGCAGGGCATGCCCGGCCAGCCCGGTCCTTACGGCCAGCCGGGGCAGCCGGGTCAGCCCGGGCAGCCCGGCCCCTACGGCCAGCCGGGGCCGCCGATGCCGCCGCAGGGCGGTGGCGGCAAGGGCAAGACCATCGGCATCGTCGTCGGCGCCCTGGTCGTTGTGGCGGCCGTCATAGGCGGCGTCCTCGTCTTCACCGGCGGGGACGACGACAACGGGGGCGGCGGCGGCAAGAAGGGCGGCGGCAAGGACGACTCCGTGGTCGCCGACGACGGCAAGAAGTACAAGCTGATCACGCCCGCCACGGTCGCCGAGGAGTACGACAAGAAGCCGGGCTCGGAGAACAGCTCCTCCAGCGGCTTCAGCGAGTCCGACAAGCAGAAGTTCGAGCAGTTCGGCGTCAAGGACCCGAAGAACGTCTCCGCCGCCTACAAGAGCGGCACCGGGCTCGAGACCAAGCAGCTCAACTTCGGTGGCGTCTACGGGGAGATCGAGAACCCGGAGGCGGTCGTCAACGCGGCGCTGCTGATGGTGGCCAAGGAGGCCAAGGAGGACCCCAACACCGGAGGCGGCGGCAAGGCGGAACTGGACGGCGAACCGCAGGAGGTCCACCCCAGCGGGCTGGGCGACGACGCGGTGATGAAGTGCCAGAAGGTCAAGTACAGCGCGCCCCCCGGTGACAGCTCGGGCATCAAGGGCTTCACCATGCCGTTCTGCATGTGGGGCGACCACAGCACCATCGGCTTCGTGGTGACCGCCTCCTCCGCCGATGTGCTCAGCGGCAAGGACACCCCGGTCTCCGAGGCCGGCGAGACGACGGCCAAGGTCCGCAAGGACGTCCGCGTCCCGATCGAGTGACGCCCTGCGCGCCTGGGGCGGAAGCGGGCCGACGACGGCGCCCGGTGGAGATCCACCGGGCGCCGTCGCGGCTGTGCGCTGGTGACTTCCGGAGCATATCCGGACAACTCGCCGAGATTTTTTCACGATTAGGTTCCTAGCCGGCCCCGATTCGGCGCCCGGTGCGGCGCTCTCGTCGTGCATCCGTCAAGATGTGCGAGCGCGTTCAGCACATCAACGGAGGGGAAAGCGCCGCCATGAGTCACAACCAGCCAGGCCCGTACGGTGAGCCGGGGCCGTACGGTCAGCAGCCGCAGCAGCCGGGCCAGCCCGGCCCTTACGGTGGCGCTCCGGGCCAGTCGCAGCAGCCGCAGCAGCAGCCGGGGTACGGCTACCCCCAGCAGGGCCAGCCGCAGCAGCCGCAGCCCGGTTACGGCTACCCGCAGCAGGGTCAGCCGCAGGGCGGCGCTCCCTACGGCCAGCCCGGACAGCCGGGGATGCCGGGAGCGCCGGCGCAGCCGGGGATGCAGGGGCCGGCACACCCGGGTATGCCCATGCCTCCCCAGGGTGGCGGGGGCAAGGGCAAGACCATCGGCATCGTGGTCGGCGCCCTGGTCGTCGTCGGCGCCATCATCGGCGGCCTGTTCATGTTCGGCGTCATCGGTGGCGGCCCCGCCTACAAGCTGACGACTCCGAACACCGTGGCGGGCGAGTACCAGCGCGACGGTGAGGGGAAGACCTTCAAGGGCAAGAAGGGCGCCTTCGGCCAGAGCAAGGACAAGATCCCGGGCATGTCGGCCGATGAGGGCGTGCAGGCCCGCTACAAGTCCGGCGCCACCAAGCAGCTCCAGTTCACCGGCGCCTACGGCTCGGTGGACGACCCGGAGAAGGCCGTCGACTGGGTTTTCCAGGAGTCCGAGAAGAACATGGGCTCCACCGGCAGCAAGTCCCCGGGCGACCCCAAGGAGGTCTCCCCCTCCGGCTTCGACGGCGACTCGATGAAGTGCAAGTCCTACTCGGTGCTGACCCAGAAGGCCGACCTGTGCGTCTGGGCGGATGGCAGCACGATCGGCCAGGTCGTCCTGATGGACAAGAACGGCGGCGGCGACATCGACAAGGCCGCCGAGACGACCGCGAAGGTCTTCGAGGACTCCCGCAGCGAGAAGTGAGCTGACGATGAGCCACCCTCCCGGTCCTCCCGGGCCCTACGGGGCCGGTGCCGGTGGGTACGGGCAGCAGCCGCCGGGTCCCGGTGGCGGTCCCTACGGGCCGCCGCCGGGACCCGGTTACGGCGCTCCCGGCCCGTACGGTGCCTGGCCGCCCCCGCCCCCTCCCCCGCCACCGCGTCGTCGGCTGGGCGGGGGCGCGATCACGGCCATCGTGCTGGGCAGTCTGGCATTGGTGGGCGTGCTCGTCTTCTCCCTCGCCGCGGTGGTCAGCGTCAGCCGGCCGGGCGGCACCGAGAAGATCGCGTTCCCGGCCACGCTGGAGTCCGGCAAGTACCACCGCATGGACGGCAACGCCCAGGTGGAGGCGCAGGAGCGGCAGCTCCAGGACAAGTTGCCCAGCGACGGCACCGCCAGGATCGCCACCTACTCCGTCAGCTCGTCGGGGGATCCGACGGCGGGCGGGCTGGCCATCGCCGGCGCGTACGGCGACATCGACGTCTCCTCCTCGAAGATGCGCGACGACATGCTCGACGGCATGCGGCAGAGCCAGAGCGGTGAGGTCGTCGGCGAGCGCCGGGAGTTCACCCCGGGCTCGGGCGATGTGGAGGTCTCCTGCCAGCTGACGCGGATCAGCCGCGGCAGCGCCTCGGTGTACGCGCCCGCCTGCGCCTGGGCGGACAACTCGACGGCGGCCACCGTGCTGGAGATCAACATCGCCAACACCACGCCCGGGAGCGTCGATCTGGAGGAGTTCGCGAGCGTCACCGCGCGCGTCAAGGACAAGGTGACCGTGCCGAAATAGCCCCCCGGCGTCAACAGTGTGAAAGGCCCGCCCCCTCGAAAGGGGACGGGCCTTTCACACTGTCAGGACTCGGTCCGCCACGTGTCGGGACTCGGGACTCCGAACTCGGGGCTCGCGTCTCGGCGGTGGTGCTCAGGCGCTCTTCTCGTGGCGCTGCTGCTCGCCGTTGCCCCGGGCACGCGGCACCAGGGTCGGGTTCACATTGGAGTGCACGACCTCCTCGGTGATCACGACGCGCTCGACGTCCTTGCGTGAGGGCACCTCGTACATCACCGACTGGAGGACCTCCTCCATGATGGCGCGCAGCCCGCGGGCCCCGGTGCCGCGCAGGATGGCCTGGTCGGCGATGGCCTCCAGCGCCGGACGGTCGAAGTCCAGCTCGACGCCGTCGAGTTCGAAGAGCCGCTGGTACTGCTTGACCAGCGCGTTCCGGGGCTCCATCAGGATCTGCAGCAACGCCTCGCGGTCGAGGTTGTGCACGGAGGTGATGACCGGCAGCCGGCCGATGAACTCCGGGATCATCCCGAATTTCACCAAATCCTCCGGCATGACCTCCTCGAACTGGTTGGTCGCCTCGATCTCCCGCTTGGAGCGGATGTCGGCGCCGAAGCCGATGCCCTTGGCGCCGGCCCGGGACTCGATGATCTTCTCCAGACCGGCGAAGGCACCGCCCACGATGAACAGCACATTCGTCGTGTCGATCTGGATGAACTCCTGGTGCGGGTGCTTGCGTCCGCCCTGCGGCGGCACCGAGGCCGTCGTGCCCTCCAGGATCTTCAGCAGCGCCTGCTGCACACCCTCGCCGGACACGTCCCGGGTGATCGAGGGGTTCTCGCTCTTGCGGGCCACCTTGTCGATCTCGTCGATGTAGATGATCCCGGTCTCGGCCTTCTTGACGTCGTAGTCGGCCGCCTGAATCAGCTTCAGCAGGATGTTCTCGACGTCCTCGCCGACGTAGCCCGCCTCGGTGAGCGCCGTGGCGTCGGCGATGGCGAAGGGGACGTTCAGCATCCGGGCGAGGGTCTGCGCCAGCAGCGTCTTGCCGGAGCCGGTGGGGCCCAGCAGCAGGATGTTGGACTTGGACAGCTCGATGCCGTCGTCCCGCCCCTGACCGTTCTCGCCCGCCTGCACCCGCTTGTAGTGGTTGTAGACGGCCACCGAGAGGGCCTTCTTGGCGGACTCCTGCCCGACGACGTAGCCCTCGAGGAACTCGTAGATCTCCCGAGGCTTGGGCAGCTCGTCCCACCGGACCTCGGAGGACTCCGCGAGCTCCTCCTCAATGATCTCGTTGCAGAGATCGATGCACTCGTCGCAGATGTACACACCTGGACCCGCGATGAGCTTCTTCACCTGCTTCTGGCTCTTGCCGCAGAACGAGCACTTGAGCAGATCGCCGCCATCACCGATGCGTGCCACGAGGAGCTTCCCCTTCGCCTGGGATCCGTCAGGGATACGGACCGAGGTACGTGCTCTCCGACGGTACCTTGCCGGACCGCCGGAATGGGCCCCCCTTGGAACGACCCGACCGACACTTCTCGTGCCGTCCCAAGGGGGCGCGGGGCGCGTGCGCGCCCCGTCAGAGTCCGACGGAGGTCTTCCGCGTGGAGACGATCTGGTCGATCAGGCCGTACTCCAGCGACTCCTCAGCGGTGAGGATCTTGTCCCGCTCGATGTCGTTCGAGATGATCTCGCGGTCCTTGGTGGAGTGCTTGGTCAGCATCTCCTCCAGCTGCTCGCGCATCCGCTGGATCTCGTTGGCCGCGATCTCCAGGTCGGAGACCTGACCGCGCCCGGTCTCGCTGTAGGGCTGGTGGATCAGGATGCGGGCGTTGGGCAGCGCCATCCGCTTGCCGGGCGTACCGGCGGCCAGCAGCACGGCCGCCGCGGAGGCCGCCTGGCCCATGCAGACCGTCTGGATGTCGGGCTTGACGAACTGCATCGTGTCGTAGATCGCGGTCAGCGCCGTGAAGGAGCCGCCGGGCGAGTTGATGTAGACCGAGATGTCGCGGTCGGGGTCCATCGACTCCAGGCACAGCAGCTGCGCCATGACGTCGTTGGCCGAGGCGTCGTCGATCTGCACGCCGAGGAAGATCACGCGCTCTTCGAAGAGCTTCGCGTACGGGTCGTACTCCCGCACGCCCTGCGAGGTGCGCTCGACGAAGCGCGGCACGACGTAGCGGGACTCGGGCGCGACGCCGGTGAACTCGGCCCGGGGGCCCGTCTGGAATGAGGTCATCGGGAGGTTCTCCTGAAGATGAGCTGGTGGCTGCGGTAGGGGCGTGTGCCGTACGGCGCTGTGGCGGGGCTCACGCACCCGTGCCGCCGCCGCCGGGGAGCTGCGCGGCGTTGCCGTAGACCTCGTCGATGAGGCCGTACTCGCGCGCCTCCTCGGCGGTGAACCAGCGGTCGCGGTCCGCGTCGCGGGTCCACTGCTCGACGGTCTGGCCGCTGTGCGCGGCCGACAGCTCCGCCAGCCTCTTCTTGGTACGCAGCAGCTGCTCGGCGTGGATCTTGATGTCCGTGGCCGAGCCCGCCAGGCCCGCGGAGGGCTGGTGGATGAGGATGTCGGCGTTGGGCAGCGCGAACCGCTTGCCGGGCGTCCCCGCGGTCAGCAGGAACTGCCCCATGGAGGCGGCCAGGCCCATGGCGATGGTGACGACATCGTTCTTGATGTACTGCATGGTGTCGTAGATCGCCATGCCCGCCTGGACCGAACCACCCGGGCTGTTGATGTACAGATAGATGTCCTTGTCCGGGTCGGCGGCAAGGAGCAGAAGCTGGGCGGTGATCTTGTTGGCGATATCGTCGTCCACCGGCTGGCCGAGGAAAATGATGCGCTCGTCGAGCAGCCGGTTGTAGACCTGGTCGCCGAGGCCACCACCGAAGTTGGGCTCGCCGGCGGCGGAAGGCATCGGAAGCGTCACGTGTCCACCTGCTCGTGTCCGGACGGCCACGCGAAGCTGGCCGTCACTGGGGTCTTCGTCTACTGGGGACCCTAACGCGCCGGTCGTCGGCCGCCATCCCGGGCCGAGCGCATTTCGCTGTGAGCGCAGGTGCCCCGGATGACCACGGACGTCGCGGTCAACAGCCGAACGGGGGGCGCCCGGGCGTGCACTCGCGCGCCCCGGCGCCCCCCGTTCGCGGGTCAGGCGGGCCGGATCAGCCCTCGGTCTTGTCGGCGGCCCCGGCGCCGGTCTCCGCGGCCGTCTCGGGGGCGGCGGCGGTCTGCTCGGCCGCCTCCTCCTCGGAGGCCTGTGCGGCGCTCTCGTCGTCCTCGTCGCTCAGGTCGACGACCTCGCCGTTGGTGTCCTTGACGGTGACGGCCTCGACCACGGTGGCCAGGGCCTTGCCGCGGGCCACCTCACCGACGAGGACCGGCACCTGGCCGCCCTCGACGACGGCCTGCGCGAACTGGTCGGGGCTCATACCGGAGGACTGCGCACGGCGCATCAGGTGCTCGGTCAGCTCTTCCTGGCTGACGTTGAGCTTCTCCTTGCCGACCAGCTCGTCGAGGACGAACTGGGTCTTGATGCCCTTCTCCGCCTGCTCCTTGAGCTCGGCGTCGAACTCTTCCTCGCTCTTGTCCTGCATCTTCAGGTAGGAGCCGAGGTCCAGGCCGAGCTGGGAGAGCTGGTGGTTGACCAGGTTGTGCTTGCGGGACTCGATCTCGTCCGCGAGCAGCTTCTCGGGCACGGGGACCTCGGTGAGCTCCAGAAGGGCGTCGAGCACCTTCTCCTGGGCCTGGGTCGCCTGCTCCTGGGTCTTCTGGTCGGTCAGTCGCTTGCGGCTGTCCTCGCGCAGCTCCTCCAGCGTGTCGAACTCGCTGGCGAGCTGGGCGAACTCGTCGTCCAGCTCGGGCAGTTCACGGGCGGAGACGGACTGGACGGTGACGGTGACCTCGGCTTCCCGGCCGGCACCGGAGCCGCCCTTGAGCTCGGAGGTGAAGGTGGCGGTGCCACCCGCCTCCAGACCGGTGACGGCCTCGTCGATCCCGTCGAGCAGCTCACCGGAGCCGATGGTGTAGTCGACACCCTGGGCGACGCCGTCCTCCAGGACCTCGCCGTCGATCCGCGCCTCGAGGTCGACCTTGACGACGTCGCCCTCGGCGGCCGGACGCTCGACGGCCGAGGTGGAGGCGAACCGCTCGCGCAGCTGCTCGACGGCCGAGTCGACGTCCTCGTCGGAGACCTCGGCGGCGTCGACCTCGACCTCGATTCCGGAGTAGTCCGGGATCTCGATCTCGGGGCGGACGTCCACCTCGGCGGTGAAGGCCAGCAGCTCGTTGTCCTTCAGCTCGGTGATGTCCACCTCGGGCTGGCCGAGCACATTGAGCTCACCCTCCTCGACGGCGGACTGGTAGAGCTTCGGAAGCGCGTCGTTGACGGCCTCCTCCAGGACGGCACCGCGACCGAAGCGCTGGTCGATCAGGCGCGCAGGGATCTTTCCCTTGCGGAACCCGGGCACGGTGACCTGCTGGTTGATCTTCTTGTACGCCGCGTCGAGGCTGTCCTTGAGCTCCTCGAAGGGCACCTCGACAGTGAGCCGAACCCTGGTGGGGTTCAAAGTCTCCACGGCGCTCTTCACGGTCGGTCTCCTTGGGGCTGGCATTGGGGGTCTTGCTGATTCTTGGCTGCGCCCCGTATGCATGCAGACACGACACAGGCACGCGCGTCTTTCATAGTACGTGGTCGGGGTGGCCGGATTCGAACCGACGACCTTCCGCTCCCAAAGCGGACGCGCTACCAAGCTGCGCCACACCCCGTTGGTGCGACACGTAGAGTACATGTCGTAGGATGCGGTTCGTGCCGATCCGGCCTACGCGGGCGTAGCTCAATGGTAGAGCCCTGGTCTTCCAAACCAGCTACGCGGGTTCGATTCCCGTCGCCCGCTCCGCGAGCACGAAGGCCCGGCCCCGGGAGGGGCCGGGCCTTCGTCGTCGCCCGGCGGCGCGGTCGCCGCACGGCCCAGGGGCGTCCGTATGGCGGCACTCCGGTACGCCTGCGGGCGGTCGCACCGGGTGTCCGCCGCCGGAGGGACCGGGTGCCGGCCGCACCGGAAGGGAGCGCCGGAAAGAGATCGCCTGGAGGGATCGCCGAAGCGGCGCGGACGGGGACCTAGAAGCTGATGCCGTTGATCGTCTCGGCGACCGAGGTCAGGAACCGGTTGATGGAGGGGGCCATCCCGGTGGAGGCGAGGAAGAACCCGAAGAGTATGGCCACGATGGCGGGACCCGGCTTGATGGACTTGCTCCGGATCATCACGACCAGGATGACCGCCAACAGCACGACTACGGACAGCGAGATGGCCACAACTGCTCACACCCTCATGGTCGGAACGCCTCACCCGGCCTTGGGGGTCTGCCACCGTGGCCGCACCCCCCGCGCGCACCCATCGTGCCACCAACTCCGGTGCGGGAGGACCCGACTGAGGGCCCGCCGGGCTCATCATCGGGTAAATACTGATCGACGGGCGACGGACAGTCCGGGACAGTCGGTGCGTAGACGGCGTAGCCGACAAGCCACCGGGTGCTCAAAATTCCGGCCATCAATTCGGCTTGATCAATGCGTGGCGGCTTGACGAATGTGCCGAATACACCAGGCGATCACCGGTACAACTTGTGCACCTGGTGCAAAGAGATCGGCACGCGGTGCCGCCCCCCCCCCACTCACAGGTGGCGGAATTCATGCACCGCTCCTGCGAATTGTGGCCTCGCTCACAGCCGGTACGGGCAGCGCCGCGAGGGCTCGCATCTGGCGTCACAGGAGTCTCATACGCCCCCTTTAGATGGGACATCGTCCGTCAACCGAACATTCACGTCACGCCCCGTGAGCTCCGTCCGGTAAGCGGGAGGAATAGCGCCCGCGGAGGGTGGGAAGGAGGAACGAGGCGAGAATTTACGGCTCACATGTTCAACCGCTATGGTGCGGCAGATGTTGCACGCTGGTTATGAGCGGGCGCCGCTCCCCCCCGTCCGCCAGGAGTCCCCCTCCGAGACGCCACCGGCGTCCGCGGAGCAGCCTGCGCAGTCGCAGTCTGCCAAGGCGCAGAAGAAGCCAGCAGCCAAGCAGCGGGACCCGTTCTTCGACAACGCGAAGTACCTGACGATCGTGCTCGTCGGGATCGGCCACGCGTGGGATCCGCTGCGCCACGACAGCCGTACGGCCGAGGCGCTCTACTTCGTCCTCTACACGTTCCACATGCCGGCCTTCATCATCATCTCCGGCTATCTGTCGAGGAGCTTCGAGGGCAAGCCGAAGCAGGTCCAGCGACTGGTCACCGGGGTCGTCGTCCCCTATCTGGCGATCCAGTTCGCCTACACCTACTTCATGCGGTGGGCCAACGACGACCCGGACCGCGAGTTCCACTTCCAGGAGCCCGGGTTCGCGCTGTGGTTCCTGTGCGCGCTGTTCATCTGGCGGCTGACGACACCGCTGTGGAAGAGCCTGCGCTGGCCCATGCCGGTCGCTCTGGTGATCGGGGCGGCGGCGAGCGTGACGCCGAGCATCGGCGGCGACCTGAACCTGATGCGGGTGGCGCAGTTCCTGCCGTTCTTCGTCCTCGGCCTCCAGCTGCGCCCCCACCACTTCCAGCTGGTCAAGCGCAAGCAGGCGCGGTACCTCGCGGTGCCGGTGACGCTGGTCGCGATGGTCTTCGCGTACTGGGCCGTGCCCCGGATGTCCAAGGCGTGGTTCCTGCACGACAAGGCGGCTGCCGACATGGGCGTCCCCTCCTGGGCGGGCGCGGTGATGTACCTCGCACTGTTCGGCTGCGGCCTGGTGATGACGGCCTGCTTCCTGTCCTGGGTGCCGCGGCGGCACATGTGGTTCACGGCACTGGGCGCCGGCACGCTGTACGCCTATCTGCTGCACATCTTCTTCATCCAAAGCTCGCGGCAGTTCGACTGGTACGAGATGGACTGGGTCGACCACCCACTGAGCCGGGTCGTCATCACGGTGCTGGCCGCGGTGATGATGACGGTGCTGTGCACACCGTGGGTGACGCGGCTGTTCAGGTTCGTCATCGAGCCGAGGATGGACTGGTTCTTCAAGCGGGACCCCGGCGCCATGGCCCGCCGCAGGGAGTCCGGCAAGCCCGCCTCCCACCGCAGGAAGTAGCCCCGCTCTCCGGCGACATTCCGGCCCCCACTCCGCAACGGCGGGTGGGGGCCGTTGTGTTGGCGCACCCATTGCCGGCCGCCGCCCTCGCTCGGTGTGCGGCGCGGCGCCCTCGCACATACGGACAGAGGGTGATCCGAAACCGCCCCGTTTGCCGGAGTCACCATGGCCGCCGCAGCCACCGCGGCCATCCATAGCGGACTGCCGGGTGCGCAGCGGTCAGTCGCGGCAGATCAGCAGCAGCGCCCGGTCGTCGTTGACGTCCCGCGCCACGGACTCGATGAGGTGCCAGGCCGCGCCGTGGAAGCTGGAGGCGACATAGCGGTCGGCCTCGCCCGCGAGGCGGTCCATGCCCTCGGTCAGGTCGCGGTCGGCGGTCTCCACCAGCCCGTCGGTGAAGAGCATCAGCACGTCCCCGCGCCGCAGCGTTCCCTTGACCGGGTCGAACTCGGCACCGTCGTAGACGCCCAGCAGCGGCCCCTCGGCGGCCTTCTCCTCCCACTTGCCCGAGCCCGCGTTGAGCTGCATCGCGGGTACGTGCCCCGCCGACAGCAGCTCGTAGTCGCCGCTGTCCAGATCGAGGACCAGATGCACGGAAGTGGCGAAGCCCTCCTCCCAGGACTGGCGCAGCAGATAGCCGTTGGCGGCCGGCAGGAAGGCGTGCGGCGGCAGCGAGCCCAGCAGCCCGCCGAAGGCGCCGGACAGCAGCAGCGCCCGGGAGGCGGCGTCCATGCCCTTGCCGGAGACGTCGGTGAGGACCAGCTCCAGGGTGCGGCGCTCCGGGCCGGTCCGCGCCGCGACCACGAAGTCCCCGGAGAAGGACTGCCCGCCCGCCGGACGCAGGGCCATCTCGTGGTGCCATCCGGCGGGCAGCTTGGGCAACTTGCTCTGTACCCGGATGCGTTCCCGCAGGTCGAAAAGCATGGTGCCGCCGCGCCGCCAGGGCACGCCCACCCGGCTGCGGAACTGCGCGATGAGCAGCCCGGACAGCCCGGCCGCGGCCACGACCAGGATGGTGCCCGGCGTCACCCGCCCCGCTCCGTCCGCCAGCTCCCAGGGCCTCAACAGCAGCGACTCGACCATGAGCGCTACCGCGGCGGCGGCGTACAGCGCCAGCAGACTGGCGGGCCGCAGCAGCAGCCCGCCCGCGATGAGCGGGAGCACCAGCGCCTCGGGGGCGCACCACAGCGGGGTGAGGATCGTGCCGCAGGCCAGCGCGGGGACGGTGAGCAGCAGACCGGCCAGCGCCACCCAGTCGGAGGCGCCGCCCCTGAAGTAGTCGACGGCGGACTTGCGCAGGTTGTTACGGACCCGGTGCCAGGCTTTGTACGCCTGGTGCGACCGGGCCGTCGCTGCTGAGAGTCTCCTGCGGCGTTCCGCCATGCTCACGGAGCCTAGCCACCCCGTCGGCGGCCCGTCGATTCCCGGCCCTGGTCGGGGGGCGTACGCGCGGTGGGCGCGCACAGGGGTGGCGCGCCCGCGGACAAAAGCGTTCGCCCGTGTTCGAACCGCCTGCTAGTGATGGCGGTATGACACTTGAGCCACGGGTTCTTCAGCCCTCGGAGTGGGACGACTGGTACGGCGCGCTGCTGAGCGCGTTCGCCTCCGAAGACTCCTCGCAGGAGCGGAAGGTCTACCGTTCGCTGACCGAGGTCGAGCGGTCGATCGGGGTCTGGGACGAGGGCCGCCCGGTGGCCACGGCGGGGCTGTTCTCCTTCCGGATGGCGGTGCCCGGCGGCGCCGTCGTCCCCACCGCCGGGGTGACGATGGTGAGCGTGGCGCCCACCCACCGCAGGCGCGGCCTGCTGCGCACGATGATGCGGCGGCAGTTGGACGACCTGCGGGCGGCGGGCGAGGAGCCGCTCGCCGTGCTGACCGCCTCCGAGCCGGCGATCTACGGCCGCTTCGGATACGGCCTGGCGACACACTCCCTCTCCGCCCGGATCGACACCAGCAGGGTCGCGCTGCAACTGCCGGCTCCACCGGCCGCCGAGGCGGACGGGCTGCGGCTGCGCCAGTCGGACGAGGCCGCTTCGCTGCTCGCGGAGTGCGAGGCCGTCTACGCTCAGGTGGTCTCCCGGCGTCCGGGGATGCTGCAGCGGCGCCCCGGATGGGAGCGGGAGCCGCTGCTGGATCCCGAGCGCAACCGCGAGGGCGCCTCGCCGCTGCGCTGTGTGGTGGCGCTGCGGGACGGCGAACCGGTGGCGTACGCGCGTTACGCGGTCAAGATGTGCTGGAGCCGGACGGACGCGGCGGACGGCGAGGTCCGGCTGCGGGAGCTGGAGGCGCTCGACCCTGCCGGTTACGCGGCGCTCTGGCGCTTCTTGTGGGGTATCGACCTGACGACGACGATCGTCGCCGACAACCGGCCCGTGGACGATCCGTGGCAGCACCTGGTGAGCGACCCGCGCCGGTGCGGGACAGCGGTCGGGGACTCGCTGTATCTGCGCCCGGTGGATGTCGGCGCCGCGCTGGCCGCCCGCTGCTACGCCACTCCGGTGGAGATCGTGCTGGAGGTGGAGGACACGTTCTGCCCGTGGAACACGGGGCGTTGGCGGCTGTCCGGCGACGAGAAGGGGGCGGTGTGCGAGCCCACCAGGGACGCGGCGGACCTGTCGCTCGCCGTACGGGAACTGGGCAGCGCCTATCTGGGCGGGACCTCGCTGACAGCGCTGGCGGGAGCCGGACTGGTGCGTGAGCAGCGGCCCGGTTCGGGGGCGCTGCGGGCGGCGGCGGCGGCCTTCGCGAACGACGTCCAGCCGTGGCTGCCCCACGGGTTCTGAGGGCTCACACGCGCTGGCAGGTGGGGCACCAGAACAGGTTGCGGGCCGCGAGCTCGGCGGTGGCGACGGGTCCGCCGCACACCAGGCAGGGCTGGGCGGCCCGGCGGTAGACGTAGACCTCGCCGCCGTGGTCGTCCACCCGCGGTGGGCGTCCCATGGCCTCGGGGGTGTGCTCGTCGCGCACGGTGTCGATCCGGTTCTTGCGGACCCCGTCGGTCATCAGATCGACCAGGTCGGACCAGATGGCTTCCCATTCGGACCGGGTGAGATCGCGTCCGGCACGGTACGGGTCGATACCCTGCCGGAAGAGGACCTCGGCACGGTAGACGTTGCCGACGCCGGCGACGATCTTCTGGTCCATGAGCAGCGCGGCGATGCTGGTGCGGCTGCGTGAGATGCGCACCCAGGCGGCTTCCGGGTCCGAGGCGGGGCGCAGCGGGTCCGGTCCGAGCCGGTCGCTGATCGCCTGCTTCTCCGGCTCGGTCAGCAGTTCGCACCGGGTGGGGCCGCGCAGATCGGCGTAGTGCAGCGGACCGGCGTGGGGCAGCGGCCCGGCGGGGTGCTCGCCGGGCCGGGTGGCCAGGCGCAGCCGCACCTGGCCCACGGGTGCCGGGGGCGGGCCCTCACCGAAGCGCAGGGTCCCGTACAGGCCCAGGTGTACATGCACCCAGCCGAGCGGGCCGAAGCCGAGGAACAGATGCTTGCCGTGTGCCTCGGTGGCGGTCAGCGCCGCGCCGTCCAGCAGCGCGGCGCCGTCGGCGAACTTGCCCTGCGGGCTGGAGGCGTCCAGCGGGTGCCCTGCGAACCGGTCCGCGACATCGCGCGCGAGCCGGTGGATGGTGTGGCCCTCGGGCACGGCTCAGGGCTGCGGGTGGTGCGCGGGCACGGGCGGCAGCTCACCGGTGCGCTCGTAATCGGCGAGCATCCCGATGCGGCGCTTGTGGCGCTCGCCCTCGGAGAAGGGGGTGTTCAAGAACGTCTCCACGAAGGAGACGGCCTCCTCGGTGGTGTGCATCCGCGCGCCCACGCTGACCAGGTTGGCGTCGTTGTGCTCGCGGGCCAGCGCTGCCGTCTCGGTGCTCCACGCCAGGGCGCAGCGGGCGCCGGGGACCTTGTTGGCGGCCATCTGCTCGCCGTTGCCGGAGCCGCCGATGACGACGCCGAGGGAGCCGGCGTCCGCGACGGTGCGCTCCGCCGCGCGGAGGCAGAAGGGCGGGTAGTCGTCCTCGGCGTCGTGGATGTGGGGGCCGCAGTCGACGGGCTCGTGGCCCGCGGCCTTGAGCCACTCGACGAGGTGGTTCTTCAGTTCGAAACCGGCATGGTCGGAGCCGAGGTACACGCGCATGACGCAGAGTGTGCCATCCCCGTCCGCCCGGACGCCGCCCAGGGCGGCCGAGAAGGGTGCGGAGTCGCTCCCGGCGCGCCCACGGCGCACGGGCCGGCGCGTTTCCGTGGAAGTACCAGGTCGTCACCGCAATGTTCCGTAGACAACAATCCGGATTCGACTCTTCCGTTGTGGGCAGTACGAGCTCTTACATGTGAGCGCTCGTTTGAAACACCACCCTCATTAGGAGCCGGCTGCCCCATGAGTTCCCAGCACACCCCGCGCAAGCCGGGGGAGCCGCCACAGAGCCCGCCGTCGACCCAGGGCGGCGGCGACGGCCTCCAGGCGGGCCTCAAGAACCGCCATCTGTCCATGATCGCCATCGGCGGTGTCATCGGCGCCGGACTCTTCATCGGGTCCAAGGCAGGCATCGCGGACGCGGGCCCCGGCATTCTGCTGTCCTACGCGCTGGCCGGGCTGCTCGTCGTCCTGGTGATGCGGATGCTCGGTGAGATGGCCGCCGCCCACCCGACCTCCGGGTCGTTCTCCACCTACGCCGATCGCGCGCTGGGCCGCTGGGCCGGGTTCACCATCGGCTGGCTGTACTGGTTCTTCTGGTCCGTGGTGCTCGCCGTGGAGGCGACGGCCGCCGCGGAGATCCTGGAGGGCTGGCTGCCCACCGTGCCCCAGTGGGGCTGGGCCCTGCTGGTGATGGTGGTGCTGACCGGCACCAACCTGATCTCCGTCGGGTCCTACGGCGAGTTCGAGTTCTGGTTCGCGGGGATCAAGGTCGTCGCGATCATCGCGTTCATCGTCGTCGGCGTGATCGCCTTCGCGGGGCTGCCGCCCGCCGACCACTTCGCCGGAGCGGAGAATCTGACCGGCCACGGCGGGTTCCTGCCCCACGGCCCCGGAGCGATCCTCTCGGGCATGCTGCTGGTGGTCTTCTCGTTCATGGGCAGCGAGATCGTCACGCTGGCCGCCGCCGAGTCGCCGAACCCGGTCAACGCCGTGCGCAAGGCCGTCAACAGCGTGATCTGGCGGATCGGCCTGTTCTACATCGGCTCGATCTTCGTGATCGTCTCGCTGCTGCCATGGGACTCCAAGGCGATCGCCGCCGACGGCCCCTACGTGGCCGTGCTGGACGCGCTGGACATCCCGTACGCGGGCACCGTGATGGACGTCGTCGTGCTGACCGCCGTGCTGTCCTGCCTGAACTCGGGCCTCTACACCGCCTCGCGGATGGCCTACTCGCTGGGTGAGCGCAAGGACGCCCCGGCCTCCTTCGGCCGCACCAACTCCAGGGGCGTGCCCACCGCAGCGATCCTGGCGTCCGTGGCCTTCGGCTTCGTCGCGGTCTTCTTCAACTACATCGCCAAGGACACCGTCTTCGAGTTCCTGCTGAACTCCTCCGGCGCGGTCGCGCTCTTCGTCTGGCTGGTCATCTGCGCCTCGCAGCTGCGGATGCGGCGCCGGATCGAGCGGGAGACCCCGGAGCGGCTGACCGTGCGGATGTGGCTGTACCCGTATCTGACGTGGGCGACCATCGGCCTGATCGTCTTCGTGATCGGCTACATGTTCACCGACGACGACGGGCGCACCCAGATGGTGCTGTCCCTGGCCGTCGCCGCCGTGGTGCTGGTGGCCTCGCTGGTCACCGACCGGGTCCGGCAGCGGCCCGCCCCGAAGGCGGGCGCGCCGGGCACCTCCCCGGCCGGCTCGGCGGCGGCCGACGCGGCCGGGGACGCCCCAGCGGCCGCCCGGGTGCCGAAGCCCACCGTCGAAGCCGACTCCGAAGCGCAGGCCGACGCCACCGGCACCACGCGCTGAGGCCGGCAGCACACGTGCGAGGGCCCGGCGCCGTGCGACGCCGGGCCCTCGTTCACGGTGCGGGGATGTCAGCCCTTGCGGCCCGCGAGCTTCCAGGCGGTGGGCAGCGCCCCCATCGCCAGGGCCGCCTTGACGGCGTCACCGACCAGGAACGGCACCAGCCCGGCGGCGACGGCCTCGCCGGCCGACATACCGGTGGAGACCGCCAGGTAGGGGACGCCGATCGCGTAGGTCAGCGCCATACCGACGGCCATCGTCCCCGCCGTGCGCAGCGCGCCGCGGTCACCGCCGCGGCGGGCGAGGGCGCCCACGGCCGCGGCGGCCAGCAGCATGCCGAACACATAGCCGAGGGAGGGCATCCCGACTCCGGCGGAGGCTTCGGCGAACCACGGCACCCCGGCCATGCCCGCCACCGCGTACAGGGCCAGGGCCAGGAAGCCGCGCCCGGCGCCCAGTCCGGCGCCGACCAGCAGGGCGGCGAAGGTCTGACCGGTGACCGGCACCGGCGAGCCCGGGATCGGCACCGCGAGCTGGGCGGCCATCCCGGTCAGCGCGGCGCCGCCGACGACAAGTGCGACGTCCCTGACCCGGGCACGCGCTGAGCTGGAGGCGGGCAGCAGATCCGCGAGCACGGCTCCCGGACGCGGTACGGCTGCGGAAGTGAGGGCACTCATCTGGCATCTCCGTCTGGTGCGAGCTGGTAGAAGCAGGCACGGGCGCGCAGGACGACGACCTCGTGCCCGTCGACGCTAGCCGAATCCACTCGTGCGCCGAGCGTGAGCGGAGCGTGAGGTTGATGACAGTGCGGGCCCGCGAGGCCCCGCTCAACCCCCGTGCACCACGGGTCGGCCCGGGTCACCGGCGAAAAGGGACTGTCCGCAATGCGGAAACCGTTGCACGATTATTGCTGTGCCGGGGCAGCCTCCCGAAGACTGTCGGAGCAGCACTTCCCCGCAAGCTGTGGGAACGCACGTACCGCTCTGTTCCCGCGTTCACCACCTCACACACCCCCAGGAACGGCTACTGATGACGCGCACCGAGACCTCCGACGCGCCACACTCCCCCGGAGAGCCCGCCCCGCCCTCCGGACCGCCGGAGGAGGGGACCGGCCCCTCCCGCCGCACCCTCGCCCACGGCCTCAAACAGCGCCACCTGTCCATGATCGCGCTGGGCGGCGTGATCGGGGCCGGGCTCTTCGTCGGCTCCGGCGCGGGCATCGCCGCCGCCGGCCCCGCGATCGTCCTCGCCTACGCGGCCTCCGGCGCGCTGGTGATGCTGGTGATGCGGATGCTGGGCGAGATGTCCGCGGCCCGCCCGGCCTCCGGCTCCTTCTCCGTCCACGCCGAGCGGGCCCTGGGTCCTTGGGCCGGTTTCACGGCCGGATGGATCTACTGGACGCTGCTGTGCGTGGCCATCGCCACCGAGGCGACCGCCGCCGCGAAGATCATGACCGGCTGGCTGCCCGCGACCGACCAGTGGATATGGGTCGCGCTGTTCATGCTCGTCTTCTGCGCCACCAACCTGGCGGCGGTGCGCAACTTCGGCGAGTACGAGTTCTGGTTCGCCGCGATCAAGGTGCTGGCCATCACCGCCTTCCTGGTGCTGGGCGTACTCGCGATAGCCGGCGTGCTGCCGGGCACCGACTCTCCGGGCGCCGGCCATCTGACGGGGGACGGCGGCTTCTTCCCCACCGGCGCCGACGGACTCATCGTGGGGCTGCTGGCCTCGGTGTTCGCGTTCGGCGGCCTGGAGACGGTGACGATCGCGGCGGCCGAGTCGGAGAAGCCGGTCTCCGGCGTCGCCAAGGCAGTGCGCACCGCGGTGTGGCGGATCGCGCTCTTCTACGTCGGCTCGATGCTGGTGATCGTCACGTTGATCCCGTGGCACGACAAGTCCGTGCTCTCCGGCCCGTACGCGGCCGTGCTGGACTACATCGGCATTCCGGCCGCCGCGCAGATCATGAACGTGGTGGTGCTCATCGCGCTGCTGTCGGCGATGAACGCCAACATCTACGGCGCCTCGCGGATGTCCTACTCCCTGGTGGAGCGGGGTGAGGGCCCGGCGTTCCTCAACCGGGTGAGTGCGCGCGGGGTGCCGCGCTACGCCGTGATCGCCTCGTCCCTCTTCGGCTTCGTCGCGGTGCTGCTCAACATCCTGTGGGAGAAGACGGTCTTCCAGTGGCTGCTGAACATGGTCGGTGCGGCCACGCTGGTGGTGTGGGGCTTCATCGCCGTCTCGCAGCTGATCACCCGCAGGCGGCTGGAGCGTCAGGCGCCGGAGAAGCTGGTGGTGCGCATGTGGCTGTTCCCCGGGCTGACCATCGTCGCGCTGCTGGGTATCGCGGCCGTACTGCTGCTGATGCTGCGTGAGGGGGACACCCGCACCCAGCTGGCGTTCACCGCCGGTCTGACGGTGGTGCTGGCCCTGGGCGGATATCTGCGCCAGCGCAGGCACCCGCGCACCCCGCTCCCCGAGGACGCCTGACGGAGCGTCGGCGACCCGGCCGGGCCCAGGACTTCGGACCGAGACGCACCGAGCGGAGCGCCCCCTGCATGCAGGGGGCGCTCCGCTGTTTTGCGCTCTCTTGCTGCTAGCTTCTTGTTGCAAGTAATATGCAATAGCGAGCGAAGGGCGAGAACATGTCGACAGCGACCTACACCTTGCCGGAGCTGCCGTACGACTACTCCGCGCTGGAGCCGGTCATCAGCGGCGAGATCATCGAGCTGCACCACGACAAGCACCACGCCGGGTATGTGAAGGGGGCGAACGACACCCTCGAACAGCTCGCGGAGGCCCGTGACAAGGACCAGTGGGCCACCATCAACGGACTGGAGAAGAACCTCGCCTTCCACCTGTCCGGGCACATCCTGCACACCATCTACTGGCAGAACATGACCGGTGACGGCGGCGGCGAACCGCTGGAGAAGGACGGCACCGGCCAGCTCGCGGACGCCATCGCCGAGTCCTTCGGCAGCTTCGCGAAGTTCAAGGCCCAGCTGTCCAAGGCGGCGGCCACCACCCAGGGCTCGGGCTGGGGCGTGCTGGCCTACGAGCCGGTCACCGGACGGCTCATCGTCGAACAGGTCTACGACCACCAGGGCAACGTCGGGCAGGGCTCGGTGCCGATCCTGGTCTTCGACGCCTGGGAGCACGCGTTCTATCTGCAGTACCGCAACCAGAAGGTCGACTTCGTCGAGGCGATGTGGCGCGTCGTCAACTGGCAGGACGTCGCGGCCCGCTACACCGCGGCGAAGGAGCGCGCCAACAACCTGCTGCTGGCGCCGTAGCGGCCCTGACGGCCCGGCAGTGCGGCTTCCGTCCTCGTGATCGTCTTCTCACCGTTCCGGGGCGGAGGACGGCGGGGCCCCTGGTGTGGACGTGACACACCAGGGGACCCGCACTCTTCGGGAGCTCAGTCGAAGACCGGGCCCACCTCACGGGTGCGCTTGATCTCGAAGAAGCCGGGGGTCGAGGCCACCATCAGGGTGCCGTCCCACAGCTTGGCGGCGGCCTCACCCTTGGGCGCCGGAGTGACCACCGGGCCGAAGAAGGCGATCTGCCCGCCGTCCGCACCCGGCACGGCGATCACGGGCGTGCCGACCTCCTGACCCACCAGGCCGATGCCCTGCTCGTGCGAGGCGCGCAGCTCGGCGTCGTAGCGGTCCGAATCGGCGGCGTCGGCCAGCGAGGCGGGCAGCCCGACCTCCTCCAGCGCCTCCACGAGGACCTCCCGGTCCAGCTCCCGCCCGCCCGGGTGGGCACGGGTGCCGAGCGCGGTGTACAGCGGGCCCAGCACCTCGTTGCCGTGCTCCTGCTCGGCGGCGATACAGACCCGCACCGGCCCCCAACCGCGCTCCAGCAGCTCGCGGTACTGCTCGGGCAGCTCGTCCACCCGCTTCTCGTTGAGCACGGACAGGCTCATCACATGCCACCGGACCTCGACCGGCCGCACCTTCTCCACCTCCAGCATCCAGCGGGAGGTCATCCAGGCCCAAGGGCACAGCGGGTCGAACCACAAATCAGCAGGCGTCTTGTCCGTCATACGTTCTCCTCGGCCAGTGCGATTGTGAGCTCGAACGCCGACAACGTACCGGGCGGTCGAGCGCATTCCCGGGTATGCCTCCCCAGCGGTGCATGCGATCCTGAGCAGGTTGTCGACCAGGCGATCCGACCTGCGGTGCAAGGGCCGCGGTCGAACGGAGAGGGAGCGGCGTGCCCGGAGAGAACCTGACCCGCACCGAGGCCCGGGAGCGGGCCGCGTTGCTGACCGTGAACGGGTACGACGTGGCGCTGGATCTGCGCTCGGCCATCGAGCCGCCGCCCGCCACCGGTCCGCGCACCTTCCGCTCGACGACGACGATCACGTTCGAGAGCGCCCAGGAGGGCGCCACCACCTTCGTCGACCTGGTGGCCGAGCACGTCCACTCCGTCACCCTCAACGGCGAGTCGCTGCGGGTCGAGGAGGTCTTCGACGGCGCCCGTGTCACCCTGCCGGGACTGCGCGCCTCGAACGAGGTGACGATCGACGCGCAGTGCGCGTACAGCCGCACCGGCGAGGGCCTGCACCATTTCCTCGACCCCGAGGACGGCGAGGTCTACCTCTACACCCAGTACGAGCCGGCCGACGCGCGCCGCGTCTTCGCCAACTTCGAACAGCCCGACCTCAAGGCCCCCTTCGACTTCACCGTCACCGCCCCCGCGAGCTGGACGGTGCTCAGCAACGGCGCCCAGGAGGGCGAGCCGCGGCCGGTGGACGACGGGACCTCGGCCCTGTGGCGCTTCGCCCGTACCCGGCCGATCTCGACGTACATCACCGCCGTCGTCGCGGGCCCGTACACCTACGTCACCGACACCTACCGCCGCACCTTCGGTGGGGGTACCTCCCATTCGAGCGAAGCCGGGAATGGGGGAGGCGGCGAGCTGGAGATCCCGCTGGGCGCCCTGTGCCGCAAGGGGCTGGCGCGCCACTTCGACCCCGAGGACATCTTCACCGTCACCAAGCAGGGGCTGGACTTCTTCCACGACCACTTCGACTACCCGTACCCCTTCGGGAAGTACGACCAGGCGTTCGTGCCGGAGTACAACATCGGCGCCATGGAGAACCCCGGCTGTGTGACCTTCCGTGAGGAGTTCATCTTCCGCGGCAAGGTCACCGACACGTCCTACGAGAGCCGGGCCAACGTCATCCTGCACGAGATGGCCCATATGTGGTTCGGCGACCTGGTCACCATGGAGTGGTGGGACGACCTGTGGCTCAAGGAGTCCTTCGCGGACTTCATGGGCGCCTTCTCGCTGGTGGAGTCCACCCGTTTCCGGGACGGCTGGATCACCTTCGCCAACCGCCGCAAGTCCTGGGCCTACCGCGCCGACCAGCTGCCCTCCACCCACCCGATCACCGCCGACATCCGGGACCTGGAGGACGCCAAGCTCAACTTCGACGGCATCACCTACGCCAAGGGCGCCTCCGTCCTCAAACAGCTGGTCGCCTATGTGGGCGAGGACGCCTTCCTGGAGGGCGCCCGGCGCTACTTCAAGCGCCACCAGTGGAGCAACACCCGCCTGGAGGACCTGCTGTCCGCGCTGGAGGAGACCTCCGGCCGCGACATGGCCGAGTGGTCCAAGGCATGGCTCCAGACCGCCGGGGTCAACACCCTCACCCCGCAGCTGACCTACGACGCCAACGGCCGCGTCACCGAGCTCGCCGTCCTCCAGGAAGCCACCGACGCGCACCCCACCCTGCGCCCCCATCGCGTCGCCGTCGGCCTCTACCGCCGCGACCCGGCCCACGGCACGCTGGAGCGGTACGCCCGCGCGGAGGTCGACGTCGCAGGCGTCCGCACCCCGGTCGCCGAGCTGGCCGGTGCAGAGCGCCCCGACCTGGTACTGGTCAACGACGACGATCTGACCTACTGCAAGGTCCGGTTCGACGAGGTCTCCCTGGCGACACTGCGCGACCACCTCGGCGGGCTCACCGACCCCCTGGCCCGGGCCCTGTGCTGGTCCGCCGCCTGGAACCTCACCCGGGACGGGCTGATGCCGGCCCGGGACTTCATCGCCCTGGTGCTGCGGTTCGCCGGGCGGGAGACCGAGATCGGTGTCCTGCAGATGCTGCACGGCCAGGCCAAGCTGGCCCTCGACAGCTACACGGCGCCCCAATGGCGCGCCGAGGGCTCACGGCTGCTGTCCGAGGGCGCCGTCACCCAGCTGAGGCAGGCCGAACCCGGCAGCGGACACCAGCTGGCCTGGGCACGCTTCCTGGCCGCCGTCGCCTCCGGCGAACACGAACTGCGCCTCTTGCAGGGGCTGCTGGACGGCACCGCTCGGATCGACGGCCTGGAGGTGGACCAGGAGCTGCGCTGGGCCTTCCTGCAACCGCTCGCCGCCGAGGGCCTGGCGGACGAGGCGGCCGTCAACGCCGAGCTGGCGCGGGACGACACCGCCTCCGGCAAGCGGCACCAGGTGCGGTGCCTGGCCGCGCGGCCCTCCGCCGCCGTCAAGGCCCAGGCGTGGGCCGGTGTCGTGGAGTCCGACGCACTGTCCAACGCCCTCGTCGAAGCGACGATCTCCGGCTTCGACCAGCCCGGGCAGACCGAGCTGACCGCGCCGTACGCGCCCCGGTACTTCGAGGTGCTGGAGTCCGTCTGGGCCTCGCGGTCGATCGAGATCGCCATGGCCATCGTGCGGGGCCTCTTCCCGGCCTCGCAGGGGAACCAGGCCACGCTCGACGCCGCCGACGCGTGGCTGACCGGACATCCGGACGCCGCACCCGCCCTGCGACGCCTCGTCGCCGAGTCCCGCGACGACCTCGCCCGGGCCCTGCGCGCCCAGCGGGTGGACGCCGGCGCCTAGGGCGCACTGCGGCGGGCCCGGACAGGCGACTGCCCGGGCGCGCTGCGGCGGGCCCGGGCAGTCGGTGGGGCCGCAGCGCGCCGTCGGGCCCGTCAGACCATCACCGGGGGCCCGGGGGCGCGCCGGGTGGACAGCCAGCGGGCGTAGGCGGGGCTGCTGCGGGCCCCCTCCTCGTAGGAGGCCCGCAGATCGTCGAAGACGGCGTCCGCCTCGGCGCCCGGCCCCCACCCCGTCCGCACTCCCACCACCAGCCGGACCCCGAGGGGGTCACCCGCCAGGGGGACGATGGACATGCCAGGACGCGGCTGGGACGTCGGCTGGCACGGGGTGACGACCTCGCCCGCGGCGACCAGATCGCCCGCGGACAGATAGTCGCCGTACACCACCCGCGGATCGATGCCCGCCGCGGCGAACACCCGCCGCAGCCCGTCCCAGTCGCCGTCGACCGAGGGATCGACCATCCACCGCTCCTCGGCGAGCTCGGCGACGGCGACGGCCCGCCCGGCCCGCGCCGCGGGATGCGTGGCGGGCACGGCGACGAACTGCGGTTCGCGCCGCACCAGGACGCGCAGTTCGACACCGTCGGGCACCCGTAGCGGCGAGCCCTCGACCTCGTGCACGAAGGCGGCGTCGAGCTGATTGCCCGCGACCATCCGCAGCAGCGTGTTCGCGGAGACATCGGCCTGGAAGGTGATGTCGGTGTCCGGCAGCCGGTTCTGCAGACGGCGCAGCCAGCCGGGGACGGCCCTGCTGCCGGTGCTGCCGAGCCGCAGCCGCGCCCCGGGCCCGGCCCCGGCGAGCCCGGCGGCGTCCTTGGCCTCGCGGATCAGCTCGGTCATCTCCGCGATGATCGGCCGGGCGCGGGTGAGGACGGTGCGGCCGAGCGGAGTGGGCCTGCTGCCGGTACGCTCCCGGTTGAAGAGCTGGCCCCCGACGGCCTGTTCGATCCGCCTGAGCTGGGTCGTCAGCGAGGGTTGCGTCATACCGAGTTGTCGGGCCGCCTTGTGCACGCTGCCCGTGTCGGCAATCGCACACAGTGCACGAAGATGCCTCACTTCGAGCTCCACACGCGGAGCATAACGGCGGTGTCGCGCCTCCCACCAGAGAGCGGCGTGCTGGTGAACGTCCCACGAACCCCTCTGCCGCTCCAGGTGATTCACCGGCCCTATCGGCAGGTGACATCATTCCGGAACGCCGCGCGCTCGAACAAACTCTCCCGCAGCAGGAATCCGTCCGGAGGGACCGGCGGCGCCCCCCACGCCAACATCCCAGAGCGGCGCCGGTCTCTCGGAACACGAGGAGAGACCCCCCATGAGATACCGCAGATCTGCTCTGTCGACGGCGCTCGGCCTGGGCGTCACCGTCGCTCTCGGCCTCGGTGCCGCACCGGCCACGGCTTCCGCCGACGGTGCCTCCACCTCCCCCACCAGCTCCACCGGCTCCGCCACCGCCTCCAGCACCCAGGGCTTCACCGGCGAGAACCAGCGCAACAACGACAAGTTCTTCAAGTTCATCGTCAAGGAAGCGCTCAAGAAGCAGGCCGCCAAGCCCGGCATCCAGCAGGTCACCATCAACTACGACGCCAGCCGCGCGCCCAGCTTCCGCAACGAGATAGCCAACAGCACCGCCGTGTGGAATTCGGCCGTCTCCAACGTGAAGCTGGCCGAGGGCGGCGGCGCCAGCTTCGACTACCGCGAGGGGAACGACCCGCGCGGCAGCTACGCCTACACCGACGGGCACGGCAACGGCTACATCTTCCTGGACTACGCGCAGAACCAGCAGTACGACTCGAACCGCGTGGTCGCCCACGAGACCGGCCATGTGCTCGGCCTGCCGGACAACTACTCCGGTCCCTGCAGCGAGCTCATGTCCGGTGGCGGCCCCGGCCCCTCCTGCACCAACGACCAGCCCAACGCCGCCGAGCGCGCCCGGGTCGAGCAGCTGTGGGCGAACGGCCTCGCCGACGTGGTCTTCGAGCAGGCCGCCTTCAAGTGAGCCGCACCGCCGACTGAACCACCGCACCACCGCCCGCGACTCGGCCCCCGGTCCGCACGGACCGGGGGCCTGGTTGCGTGACTGCGGGCAAGCTCGGCTCACCCGCGCACCGCGTCAGCCCGCGGCGCCCGCCGCCTCGTCGGCGGCCTGGGCACGCAGCGCCCGCTCCACGCCCGCCCGGGACTCGGTCACCAGGCGGCGCAGCGCGGCGCCGGGCTCGGCCGAGGCCAGCCAGGCGTCGGTGGCCTCAAGAGTCTCCGGGCGCACCTGGAGCGCCGGGTAGAGGCCGATGGCGACCTGCTGCGCCATCTCGTGGCTGCGCTGCTCCCACACGTCCTTGACGGCGGCGAAGTAGCGCTCGGTGTAGGGCGCCAGCAGATCGCGCTGGTCGGTCTGGACGAAGCCGGAGATGACGGCCTCCTGCACGGCGTTGGGCAGCGCGTCGCTCTCCACGACGGCCCGCCACGCCTCCGCCTTGGCCTCGGGCGTGGGGCGCGCGGCACGGGCCGCGGCAGCGTGCCGTTCGCCCGCCGAGGTGGCGTCCCGCTCCAGCTCGGCACCGATCCGGGCCTCGTCGGCCCGGCCGGTGGCGGCCAGCCGCCCCAGGAACGCCCAGCGCAGCTCGGTGTCCACCGTCAGCCCCTCAAGGGTCTCGCTGCCGTCCAGCAGCCCGGACACCAGGTCGAGCTGGGCGTCCGTACGGGCCGCGGCGGCGAAGGCGCGGGCCCAGGCGAGCTGGTGGTCGCTGCCGGGCGCCGCGGCCCGCAGCTGCTCCAGGGCGGCCTCGGCCCAGCGGGTGAGCCCGGTCTCCCGCCAGCCCGGTGCCGCGTACAGGTCGAGGGCGAGCTTGACCTGGCGCTGGAGGGACTGGACGACGCCGATGTCGGACTCCTTGCCGATACCGGACAGGACCAGGTCGAGGTAGGAGCGGGCGGGGAGTTCGGCGTCGCGGGTCATGTCCCAGGCGGAGGCCCAGCACAGCGCACGCGGCAGCGGGTCGGCGAAGTCACCCAGGTGCCGGGTGACGTTGTCCAGCGACTCCGGGTCCAGCCGGACCTTGGCGTAGGTGTGGTCCCCGTCGTTGAGCAGCAGCACATCGGGGCGCTTGCGCTGCCGGGGCAGCGGCACCTGGGTCAGCTCCCCGTCGACGTCGAGCTCCACGCTGTCCGTGCGGACCAGCTTGCCGTCCACCAGGTCGTAGAAGCCGACACCGACGCGGTGCGGGCGCAGCGTGCCACGCGGCGGAGCCGCATCATCGAACGCAGTACCGGCGGCGCCGGCGGGCAGGGCGGGGGCCTCCTGCCGGATGGCCAGCCCGGTCAGGGTGCCGTCCTCGGCGCAGGTCGGCTCGGGCCGCAGGACGTTGATGCCCGCGGTCTCCAGCCAGGCCTTGGACCATGCCTTCAGATCTCGTCCCGAGGTCTCCTCCAGGGCACCGAGCAGGTCGCTCAGCCGCGTGTTGCCCCACTCGTGGCGCTTGAAGTAGGCGCGTACGCCCTGGAAGAACTCGTCCATGCCGACGTAGGCGACGAGCTGCTTGAGGACGGAGGCGCCCTTGGCGTAGGTGATGCCGTCGAAGTTGACCAGGACGTCGTCCAGGTCCCGGATCGGGGCCATGATCGGGTGGGTGGAGGGGAGCTGGTCCTGGCGGTAGGCCCAGGTCTTCATCTGGTTGGCGAAGCTGGTCCACGCGTGCGGCCAGCGGCTGCCGGGGGCGTGCGCCTGGCAGGCGACGGAGGTGTAGGTGGCGAACGACTCGTTCAGCCACAGGTCGTTCCACCACTCCATGGTGACCAGGTCGCCGAACCACATGTGCGCCAGCTCGTGCAGGATGGTCTCGGCGCGACCCTCGTAGGCGGCGTCGGTGACCTTGGAGCGGAAGACGTACTGGTCGCGGATGGTGACCGCGCCGGCGTTCTCCATGGCGCCCGCGTTGAACTCGGGCACGAAGAGCTGGTCGTACTTCTCGAACGGATAGGGGTAGTCGAACTTCTCCTGGAACCAGTCGAAGCCCTGCCGGGTGACCTCGAAGATCGCGTCGGCGTCCAGGTGCTCGGCCAGCGAGGGGCGGCAGTAGATACCCAGTGGCACGCTGCGGCCCTCTCCCTCCCAACTGCTGTGGACCGAGTGGTACGGGCCGGCGATCAGTGCCGTGATGTAGGTGGAGATCCGCGGCGTGGGGGCGAAGCGCCACAGATTGTCCGACGGCTGCGGGGTGTGGGGGTCTCCCCGGACGAAGTCTCGGGGAGAATTGGAGATCACCGTCCAGCCTTCGGGGGCGCGGACGGTGAACTGGAAGGTGGCCTTGAGGTCCGGCTGCTCGAAGGTGGTGAACACCCGTCGCGCGTCCGGCACCTCGAACTGGGTGTAGAGGTACGCCTGGTCGTCGACCGGGTCCACGAAGCGGTGCAGCCCCTCGCCGGTGTTGGTATAGGCGCAGTCCGCGACGACGCGCAGCTCCTGCGGGCCCTGCGAGAGCCCGCGCAGGGCGATGCGGGAGTCGGCGAAGACGGCGGCCGGGTCGAGGGATTCACCGTTGAGGGTGACCTCGTGCACGGCGGGCGCGACCAGATCGGCGAAGGTGTCGCCCGCCTCGGCCGCCCGGAAGTGGACCGTCGTCACCGAGCGGAAGGTCGCCGCACCCTCCTGGGCACCGCTGATGTCCAGCTCGATCTCGTACGAGTCCACGGTGAGCAGCCGGGCCCGCTCCTGGGCCTCTTCGCGCGTCAGATTCGTGCCAGGCACTTGGTTGGTCTCCCCACTCTCGCGGATCTCGTCGCTGTCGTGCTGGAGCCATACTTGCACGCGGTTGCGACACCTGGTGGCGGGCGTTCCCACGCTGTTCAGACGGGGGTCATTCGCGCTGCCAATGCAACGGAGGAGGGGCTCCCCGCCCCTGGTGAACCTCCGTACCGGGAGACCGCATGTCCCGTCGCAGCCGCTCTCTGCCCGCCGACTCCGCTCCCCCCGCAGCTCCCTCCACGGCCCCCCGCGCAGCCTCTTCCGCAGCTCCCCGCACGGCGTCCTCCACGACTTCCCGCGCGGCGTCCTCCGCCGTCCACAGTGCCGCGTCCCTCGGCGAATCCGCCGCCGCCGTGGCCCGGCGCCGGCTGCCACCAGGCGGTCCCGGGCGTCGCCGGGTACTGCCGCTCGCCGGGTCGGCGGGGGCCGCCGCGGCGTTCGGGCTGGTGGCCGGCCCAGGGTCCGCGCCGTCCCCCGCCGCCGCGCCCGCCGCCGGCGCGCCCGTACGCCCCCGTCGTGCGGCGCACGACCCGGCCGGCGCCGGCCCGCCGCACACCGGCACCACCCTGTCGGGGGTCGCGGTGCCCTCCGGGGACGGGCCCTTCCGGCGGCTGGTGACCGGGCCCGGCTGGCGCCGGGTGGTGCGCACCGAGCTGGCTGATGCCGGGCGCCGGCGTGCGGCGAAGGCCGTACCCCTGGTGGCGTTCGCGCAGTTCACGGATCTGCACCTGGTCGATGTGCAGCACCCGCTGCGCTACGAGTTCCTGCGCGCCCGGACCGCCAG
>NZ_JAGPXJ010000042.1:0-60138 GCF_018070605.1 Streptomyces sp. B15 | reverse complement strand
GACGAGCAGGGCGTCGGCACGATGGTCGCGCTCGCCCAGCCGGAGCGCGTGGCGCGGCTCCGCGACGGGACGTCGTATCTGATGGTCGGCGGCACCCGCGCCGAGCTGTCCCAGGACAGCCCGCTGCGCGGCACCCGGTGGCTGGCCGTCGCGGTCGCGGACCGGCCCGTGGGCGCTGCCTCGGCCCGGGTGCGGCTGGCGGCGCCGATCGACGCCCGGACGGCGTTCGCAGCGGCGGGAGCCCTGTACGACGTACGTGACGAGGTGCGTTGGGACCCCGAGCAGGGTGCGCAGGGCGCACCGGGCGAGCGCGGTGATGTCGTGGCGCGCCAGGTGGAGTTCCTGGGCGCCGTGCGGTTGTCGGCGCGCCCCCTGCCCGACCCGCCGCGCGAAGCGCTGCGCGAGGCCGCACTGGAGGGGCTTCGGCAGCACGGAACCGGGCTGCTGCGATGGTCGGACAGTGCGGTGGCGCTGCGGCAGCGGCTCGGCTTCCTGCACCGGACACTGGGGGCGCCCTGGCCGGACGTCGGGGACGAGGCGCTGCTGGAGCGGGCCGGGGAGTGGCTGGAGCAGGTGCGGTCCCGGGCCGACCTCGCCCGAATCGACGCCTCCCGTGTGCTGTCGGGGATGCTGCCGTGGGCATCCGGTGAGGCGGCGCGCCTGGACGAGCTGGCGCCGGAGCGGATCGAGGTTCCGTCCGGGTCACGGATCCGGGTCGACTACGCACCGGAGCAGCCGGTGCTGGCCGTCAAGCTCCAGGAGATGTTCGGGGCGCGGGAGACGCCGCGGGTGGCGGACGGGCGGGTGCCGCTGCTCGTCCATCTGCTCTCCCCCGCCGGGCGCCCTGCCGCCGTGACCGCCGATCTGGCGTCCTTCTGGTCGGCGGGCTATCGCGGTGTGCGGGCCGAGCTGCGGGGGCGGTATCCCAAACATCCGTGGCCGGAGGACCCCGCCACCGCGGAGCCCACCCGGCGCACCAGGGCCTCCCGAGGGCGGGGCTGACCTAGGACTTCGCCCTCCCGTGGTCTGGCGACGGGCTGCCCCCGCTCGACGCTTGCAGGCTGCGGCTCTGGTGTGGCTGGTCGCGCAGTTCCCCGCGCCCCTTACGGGGCGCGGCCGCGGCGCGGGCCTCCAGGGTGAGGGAGCCGGCCAGCAGGAGACCACCCAGTACGAGGAAGCCCCAGGGCAGATAGGTGGTCATCGTCAGTACGAGCTGCCGCTGGGAGGCGACCATGTCCACCGTCGCCTCCTGGTGGTCCGGGCGCATCTTCACATGCCCGGCGAAGGCGGTGAGCGGCTTCTTGCCGGGCTTGTCCGTCCAGCGCATCTCCTCCTTGTGGATCTCCTGACCGTCCACCGGGGCGCCGGTGGCCGGCTCGACCCAGAACATCCGCTTGGTGGTGTACCAGCGCTCCAGGCCGAGCTGCTCGACGGTCTCGGGGGTGGCCCCCAGCGGCAGCTTCTTGGGGACCCTCACCTTCGTCCAGGGAATGGTCTGCTCGAAGTAGTAGGTCTCCAGGCCATGGACGGTACGGGTGCCCTTGTAGTGGATGGGGGCCGAGGTACGGGTCTGGAAGTCGAAGTACTCGTAGTCGCGCTTCTCGGTGAGGAACGGCCACTTGTACTCGATGCCCTGGCGGCGGACCGGATCGCCGTCCACATGTTCGCCGCCCGCGTGCACGGGTTCTTGGGAGTGGGCGTCGAAGACGTACCGTTCGGGGATCTGCGAGACCATCTTGCCCTTGTGGTCGGCCACGTAGCTGAGGGTGTCCCAGACGACGACGTCGCGGCCCGTGCGGTCCTTGACCTTTTTCGCCGCCGCCACATTGCCCTTGAGGGTCTGCACGATGCTGACCTTGGGCACCGTCTTCGACTTCATGGTGGCGTAGTCGAGCAGGGTGGCGTTCTTCGCCTCCAGGACCATGTCCTGGTACTGGCTGGGCGGGATCTTCGCCAGGCGGGGGAAGGCGTACCAGCGGATGAGGGGCGAGAGCGCGGCGAAGAACACCGCGAAGGCGAGGAGGATCAGGCTCGCTCTCCTGCGCATGCTGCCTCCTGCCTGTTGCCGGGCGGCTAGGGACGGTCAGGGACGGTGGTGTGCAGCGGCTTCTTCGACGTCTCCCCGGGAGGGGCGCCGATCGCGGTGATCGCGAAGACGAGCGCGAGTGCGGCGGCCAGTCCGATCCCGGCGGCGATGAGAGCTCGCATGCGCTGGCTTCACCCCTTCTTGGCAGCCGGCTGGTTCGTGGTCGCCGGCCGTTTGCTGGTAACCGGCTCGTGAGCTGACGCCCCGTCAATTCCGCGGATCGCACCGTAGCAACGCCCGCGTGGGATGGGAACCGTGCATCCACGGTTCCGGGCCGGGAAAGGGCCGGCCCCGCACAGCAATCCGCCCCCGGTGCGTGGCACCGGGGGCGGTGGAGAGCCGCCGTGCTCAGCTCAGCCCTTGATGACGAGCTTCACCTCGAGGGTCGCGCCGCCGTCGGCCGTCAGCGTCAGGGTGTAGGTGCCGGTCTGGTCGTCGGCGAACAGGTCGGGCAGCTTGACCACACCGTTGGCGTCCGTCTTCAGGTCCGTAAGGTTGCGAATCGGGTCGCCCTGCTCGTCCTTGCCGAAGTACGGGCCGGCCTTGGCGTCCTGGCCGAACGTCGCCGTCAGCGTGGTGTTCGCGACGGCCTTGCCCTTGCGGGTGGCCTTGACCTCCACAGCGTGGGCGAACTTCGCGTTCTTGGCGGCCTCCAGCACGACATCGCTGGTACGGGCCAGTGTGTCGGCCTTCGGTGCGGTGACCGAGGCCGTGAAGCCGACCTTGCCCAGGTCCTTGCCGGGGACCGTCGCGTTGACGGTGAAAGAGCCGGTTCTGCTGCCCGCGCTGAGCGCCGGTGCCGTCGCGACGCCGTCGGCATTCGTGCTGACGGTCTCGCTCTTGCCGCCGCCCTGGAACGTCGCCTCCGTCTTGCCGTTGATGGCGAAGCGGACCTTGACGCCCTTGACGGCCTTGCCCTTGGAGGTCACGACCTTGACCGCGGGGCGCGCCGCGAAGTTCTCGCCCGCGACCGCGGTGAGGTTCTCGGCGCCGACCCGCTTGATGGCGTGCGGCTTCGTCGGCTCGGGGCTGGGGCTGGGATTCTCGTGACCGCCGCCCGGGTTGCCGCCGCCGTTGTTGCCGCCGTTGTTGCCGCCGCCCGGGTTGCCCGGCTTGTTCGGCTTGTCGTCGGAGCCACCGCCCTTGCCGGGCCCCTTGCCGCCGCGCTCCGGCGAGCCCTTGTCCGGACCGCCACCGGACTCGCCGAGGCCGGGAGCGGTGGGCAGCACCGAAAGGTCCCGGTCCGGTACCGCATGGGTGCCCTTGCGGTAGAACTCGTACCAGGCCAGCACGGTGCGCAGATAGTCGCTGGAGTTGTTGTAGCTGAGGATCGCCCGGTCCAGATCGGCACCGGTCGACAGATCACGGCCCCCCGCGCACAGATAGTCGCCGGCGGCGAGCGCGGCGTCGTGGATGTTGTTGGGGTCCTTGCGGCCGTCGCCGTTGCCGTCGGCACCCCACCGGTCCCAGGTGGAGGGGATGAACTGCATGGGGCCGACCGCGCGGTCGTAGTCGGCGTCGCTGTCCCACCTGCCGCCGTCGGTGTCCTTGATATTGGCGAAACCCTGGCCGTTGAGCACCGGACCCAGGATGGGACGCAGCGTCGTACCCTCCTTGTCGACGGCGCCGCCGCGGGCATGACCCGACTCGACCTTGCCGATGCCCGCGAGGAGCTCCCAGCGCAGCCCGCAGCCGGGCGTACGGGAGGCGAGCGACTTGGCGGCCTTCTTGTAGGCGGCCAGCACGGAGGCCGGTATGCCGGACTCGCCACCCGCGCCGGGCTCGGAGGCGCCGGGCGGGTGCGGGGACTCCAGCGGGGGCAGCTCCGTCTCGTAGCTGTCGTCACCGGGCGTGCGGTCGCTCGCGGCACCCGAACGGCCGTCGTCGTGGTCGCCGCCGAGTTCCACACCGGGTGCCTGGGAGGCGGTCAGCGCCGCCATGACGACGGCCGCGATCGCTGTACCACCCAGGCCCCTGCGGTATCTGGTGCTGCGAAGCCCGCCGCGACGCCGGTGTCCCGTCGCTGTGGTGGCCGCCCGCTGTGCGGCGTGCCTGCCCCGGTTTCGCGCCATAGGTCAGTCCCCGTCCTCTCCCCTTCGGACGCAATCACCGCGACCTTACGGCAGAGTCAGGCCCCAAGTCAGCGGCCTCCGGCCACTTATGGCGCCTCTGACCCGCTTTCCCGGCCGGTTTTCGCGGAGTTTGTCCCGTGGTGTCCCCAACGTCCGCGAGGCGACTCCCTGCCGGGGCACCGAAGCGCCCCCTTCGGGTGCCCCCGGCATGCCCTCGGCCGGGGGCGCCTCCCCTCGCGGCTCTCAGTGTGCCGCCGACTCCCAGTCCAGGCCGACGCCGACCGACACATCCAGCGGCGCCCGCAGCGAGACGGCCGTGGACATCTCGGAGCGGACCAGCTTCTCGACCTGCTCCCGCTCCCCCGGCGCGATCTCCAGCACGATCTCGTCGTGCACCTGGAGCAGCATCCGGGAGCGCAGCGCCGCATCGCGCAGCGCCGCGTCGACCTTGAGCATGGCGACCTTGACGATATCGGCGGCCGCGCCCTGGATCGGCGCGTTCAGCGCCATCCGCTCGGCCATCTCGCGGCGCTGCCGGTGGTCGCT
This sequence comes from Streptomyces sp. B15, assembly GCF_018070605.1. Lineage (NCBI taxonomy): Bacteria > Bacillati > Actinomycetota > Actinomycetes > Kitasatosporales > Streptomycetaceae > Streptomyces > Streptomyces sp. B15. Next base: position 55,434 of record NZ_JAGPXJ010000042.1, on the reverse strand, counting down.
GGTGAGGTCGGGCAGATAGCGGCGGCGGCCCATGATCGTGTGGGTGTAGCCGGTGGCGCGGGCCTCCTCGACCGTGCGGTGCAGATAGTCCCGCACTCCGCCGAAGCGCTCGAAGTAGGTGTCCATCAGCTTGCGCGCCTCGTCGGGGGTGATCCCCAGTTGCTGCGAGAGCCCGAAGGCCGAGAGCCCGTACGCCAGTCCGTAGGACATCGCCTTGATCTTGCGGCGCATCTCCGCGTCGACGGCCGCCTTCTCGACGCTGAAGACCTGCGCCGCGACCGTGGTGTGCAGGTCCTCGCCGGAGGTGAACGCCTCGATCAGACCCTCGTCCTGAGACAGGTGCGCCATCACCCGCAGTTCGATCTGGCTGTAGTCGGCCGTCATCAGCGACTCGTAGCCCTCACCGACGCGGAAACCGCGGCGGATCGCGCGGCCCTCGTCCGTGCGGATCGGGATGTTCTGCAGATTCGGGTCCGTGGAGGACAGCCGGCCGGTGGCGGCGACCGTCTGGTTGAACGTGGTGTGGATACGCCCGTCCGGGGCGATGGTCTTGATCAGACCCTCGACCGTGGTGCGCAGCTTCTGCTGCTCGCGGTAGCGCAGCATGATGACCGGCAGTTCGTGCTCGGTCTGGGCCGCCAGCCAGGCCAGCGCGTCCGCGTCCGTCGTGTAGCCCGTCTTCGTCTTCTTCGTCTTGGGCAGGCCCAGCTCGCCGAAGAGGACCTCCTGGAGCTGTTTGGGCGAGCCCAGGTTGAACTCGTGGCCCACCGAGGCGTGCGCCTCGCCGACCGCCTGCTGCACCGCGTCGGCGAACTGCTGCTCCAGCCCCGTGAACCACTCGCGGTCCGCGCAGATACCGGCACGCTCCATCCGGGAGAGCACCTCGGAGGTCGGCAGCTCCAGCTCGCGCAGCAGATCGGCGGCCCCCACCTGCTCCAGGCGCTCCTCGAAGGCGCCCCCCAGATCGAGGATGGTCCGCGCCTTGATCATGAGGGCCTGCGCCTCGGCCTGTTCGTCCACCCCCAGCGCCAGCTGGCCGTCGGCCTCGGCCGTGGGGCCCAGCTCGCGGCCCAGATACTCCACGGACAGCGCGTCCAGCGCGAAGGAGCGGCGGCCCGGCTTGTCCAGATAGGCGGCCAGCGCGGTGTCCATCCAGACGCCGGCCACCTGCCATCCGTGGTCGGCGAAGACCCGCATCAGCGCCTTCGCGTCGTGCATGGCCTTGGGGCGGTCGGCGTCGGCCAGCCAGGCGGCGAACGCCCGCTCCTCCGCCTCGGTCAGCTCGGCCGGGTCGAACCAGACGGCCGGGCCCGCGCCGGTGGCCAGCGCGATCTCGCTGACGCTGCCGCTGCCCTGCTTCCACACATCGACGGTGGCCACCCCGAGCGGGGCGGCACCGTGCTGCTCCAGCCAGGGGGCGAGCTCGCCGGCCTGCGCCACCGTGCCGTCCACCTCGATACCCTCCGCCGAGGCGGGCTCCTCGGCCTGGGCCGCCGCGCCCGGGTCCACGGCGAAGAGGCGGTCGCGGAAGTTCTGGTGGCGGAACTCCAGGGTGTCCAGGATGACGGCCAGCGCGTCGCGGTCGTAGGGAGCGCGCACCAGATCCTCGGGGCGGTCCGGCAGCGCCACGTCGCGGACCAGCTCGGTCAGCCGGCGGTTGAGCAGCACGGACTCCAGGTGGGCACGCAGGTTCTCGCCCGCCTTGCCCTTGACCTCGTCGACGCGCTCGGCCAGCTCGGCGAGGGAGCCGAACTGGTTGATCCACTTGGTGGCCGTCTTCTCCCCCACGCCGGGAATGCCGGGAAGGTTGTCCGACGGGTCACCGCGCAGCGCCGCGAAGTCCGGGTACTGCTGCGGGGACAGCCCGTACTTCTCGTGCACCTTCTCGGGGGTGTAGCGGGTCAGCTCGGAGACGCCCTTGGTCGGGTACAGCACCGTGACGTTGTCGCTGACGAGTTGGAAGGTGTCCCGGTCACCGGTGACGATCGACACCTTGAAGCCCTCGGCCTCGGCCTGGGTGGCGAGCGTGGCGATCACATCGTCCGCCTCGTAGCCGTCGATGGCGTAGCGGCGGACGCCCATCGCGTCGAGCAGCTCGCCGATCAGCTCCACCTGGCCCTTGAACTCGTCCGGGCTCTTGGATCTGTTCGCCTTGTACTCCGCGAACTGCTCGGAGCGCCAGGTCTTGCGGGAGACGTCGAAGGCGACGGCGAAGTGGGTGGGAGCCTCGTCGCGCAGAGTGTTCGCCAGCATCGACGTGAAGCCGTAGATGGCGTTGGTGGGCTGGCCCGTGGTCGTGTTGAAGTTCTCCGCGGGTAGCGCGAAGAATGCCCGGTATGCCAGGGAATGCCCATCCATGAGCATCAGGCGGGGCTGCGCCTCGCCGCTCTGCCGAGAGGGTGCTGTTGGTGCCGTCTTCGGTGCTGCCTTCTTAGCCACGTGCCCGATCCTCGCATGCGGGTCCGACAATGGCGGGGCACGCTTGCGTTGTGGCTCAGGTCTCGGCGCCGGGCGCCGGCCCGGTGGGCGGGGTTCTGCCCGCCCCGGGCCCTTGGCTCGCCCTGCCCGAAATCCACGGGGAGCGGGCTGCCCACGGACGCTGATCAGTGGCACCATCAGGTGCTATGAAGCGGAAGGCTCCCTCCGATGACCCGGTTCAGGACGCGCCCCAGGTGGCGGCGCCCGCGCGAGCTGCGGCGGGGTTGCCTGCCGTAGGGCACTCGCTGCGGATGGCGCGGCAGCAGATGGGGGTGAAGCGGACCGCGCTCACGCTGCTGCGTGTCAACCAGAAGGACGGCTTCGACTGTCCGGGGTGCGCGTGGCCGGAGGGTGACAAGCGGCACACCGCGGAGTTCTGCGAGAACGGGGCCAAGGCGGTCGCCGAGGAGGCCACCACGCGCCGGGTCACCCGGGACTTCTTCGCCGCGCATCCGGTGACCGACCTGGCCCAGCGGTCCGGGTACTGGCTGGGGCAGCAGGGACGGCTGACCGAGCCGATGTATCTGCCCGAGGGCGGGGAGCGGTACGAGCCGATCAGCTGGGACGACGCCTTCGCCCTGATCGCCGGGGAACTGCGCGCTCTTGCCTCACCCGACGAGGCGGTCTTCTACACCTCGGGCCGCACCAGCAACGAGGCCGCGTTCCTCTACCAGCTCTTCGTCCGCGAATTCGGCACCAACAACCTGCCCGACTGCTCGAACATGTGCCACGAGTCGTCGGGCTCCGCACTGACCGAGACGCTCGGTGTCGGCAAGGGCAGCGTGCTGCTGGAGGACCTGTACAAGGCGGACCTGATCATCGTCGCCGGGCAGAACCCGGGCACCAACCATCCGCGGATGCTCTCCGCGCTGGAGAAGGCCAAGGCGGGCGGCGCGAAGATCATCACCGTCAACCCGCTGCCCGAAGCGGGAATGGAGCGGTTCAAGAACCCGCAGACCGCCAAGGGGCTGGCCGCTGGCGGCACCCCGCTGACCGATCTGTTCCTGCAGATCCGCCTCGGTGGCGACCAGGCGCTCTTCCGGGCACTGAACCGCATGATCCTGGAGCGGGACGGCGCCGTCGACACGGAGTTCGTACGGGAGCACACACACGGCTTCGAGGAGTTCGCGCAGGCCGCGCGCGCCACCGACTGGGACGCGACGCCGGCCGCGACGGGCCTGGAGCGCGCCGAGATCGAGCGTGCCCTGGAGCTGGTGCTGGCCTCCCGCCGCACCGTGGTGTGCTGGGCGATGGGCCTGACCCAGCACAAGCACTCGGTGCCCACCATCCGCGAGGTGGTCAACTTCCTGCTGCTGCGGGGGAACATCGGCCGCCCCGGCGCCGGGGTGTGCCCGGTGCGCGGCCACAGCAATGTGCAGGGCGACCGCACGATGGGCATCTTCGAGCGGCCCGCGCCCGCCTTCCTGGACGCGCTGGAGAAGGAGTTCGGCTTCGCCCCACCGCGCGAACACGGCTACGACGTCGTACGGGCCATCCGCGCGATGCGCGACGGGCTGGTGAAGGTGTTCTTCGCGATGGGCGGCAACTTCGTGGCCGCCTCGCCCGACACCCAGGTGACCGAGGCGGCGATGCGCCGGGCGCGGCTGACCGTGCACGTCTCCACCAAGCTCAACCGCTCGCACTGTGTGACGGGCGCACGGGCGCTGATCCTGCCGACGCTGGGCCGCACCGAGCGCGACACCCAGCGCGGCGGTGACCAGTTCGTCACCGTCGAGGACTCGATGGGCATGGTGCACGCCTCACGGGGACGGCTGGAGCCGGCCGGTGAGCAGCTGCTGTCCGAGCCCGCGATCGTCGCCCGGCTGGCGCGGGCCGTGCTGGGCGAGGCGTCGAGCACACCCTGGGCACAGTTCGAGGGCGACTACGGGCTGATCCGCGACCGCATCGCACGTGTGGTGCCCGGCTTCGAGGACTTCAACGCCAAGGTGGCCCGCCCCGGAGGGTTCGCGCTGCCGCACGCGCCGCGGGACGAGCGGCGCTTCCCCACCGCGACGGGGAAGGCCAACTTCACGGCCGCGCCGGTGGAGTACCCGCGGGTTCCTCAAGGGCGGCTGCTGCTGCAGACACTGCGCTCCCACGACCAGTACAACACCACCGTCTACGGGCTCGACGACCGCTACCGGGGCATCAGGAACGGCCGCCGGGTGGTGCTCGTCCACCCCGAGGACGCGGCGGCCCACGGGCTGGCGGACGGGACGTACGCCGACCTCACCAGCGAGTGGAGCGACGGCCGGGAGCGGGTGGCGCGCGGGTTCCGCGTCGTCCACTACCCGACGGCGCGCGGGTGCGCTGCCGCGTACTACCCGGAGACCAATGTGCTGGTCCCGCTCGACGCGACGGCGGACACGAGCAACACCCCCGCCAGCAAGTCGATCGTGATCAGGCTCACTCCGTCCGAAGCCGACTGACGGCTCAACGGGCTTAAGCTCGGACCGGCCGGTTGAACAGCACATGATCGGAGCAGCGGCACATGGGTGAGCAGCAGACCACCACCACGTTCCCCCAGGAGGTCCTGGACCAGTGGAAGGGGTCGGGGGTCGACCTGCCCGCGCTGTTCTCGGCCGGGAAGCTGGGCGAGCGGATGGGCCTGGAGATCCTCGAGGCCTCGCCCGAGCGGGTGGTCGGCACCCTGCCGGTCGAGGGCAACACCCAGCCGTACGGGCTGCTGCACGGCGGGGCCTCCGCGGTGCTCGCCGAGACGCTGGGTTCCGTGGGCGCCATGCTGCACGGCGGGCCCGGCAAGGTCGCCGTGGGAGTGGACCTCAACTGCACCCACCACCGCGGGCCGCGCTCCGGAGTGGTGACCGGCGTGGCCACGCCGGTGCACCGGGGGCGGACGACGGCCGGCTACGAGATCGTCGTCAGCGACGAGGAGGGGCGGCGGGTGTGCTCCGCGCGCCTGACCTGCCTGCTGCGTGACGCATAGGGGCTGCGGCCGGCACCGGCCCTCCCCCAGCCTTCGCCACGAAGACCCCCCACATCACGGCGCGGCACCAATGCGGCGGACCGAGTGGGGGACAGATGGCCGACGTACTCAGCGGCGGAGGCGGCGACAGGCCCCGGCTCGTCGAGCGGTGGCACTCCTTGACCCGGCGCGTGCGGTACCTGGTCGCCGGCCTCGCCCTCGGCTGCGTCACCGTCGGCGCGGCGGCATATGTGGTGCTCGCCGAGCCCGGGCGCGAAGCGCCCCCCGCTGAGGCGGCACGGCGGGATGCACCGCACAAGGTGCCGTACCCGGTGCACAGTACGCGGATCACTTTCGTGCGCGTCTTCGACATCGACGCCCAGAGGCGCTCATTCCGGATCGAGTTGCGGGCAGTCACCAAGCACCTCGTACTGGTGCGGCGGGTCACCCAGCAGTACGAAGCGCTGACGATGGAGCTCTCCCCGCCGCAGGCGGTCACGGTACGGCCCGGACAGGCGAGGCGGGTGCGGGTGACGGCGCGGGTCACCTCCTGCCGGGACCTGCCGGTGCGGGCACGGCTCCCCTTCCTGGACGTCACGTTGCGTAACGCGCGTGCGTCGCAGGATCTCAGCTTCATCCCCGGCGACCGCTACGCCCGGGCACTCACCCGCGTGTTCCGTACGGTATGCGGACCCGCTTCGCGCTCCTGATCGACGACCTGTTGACCCAACTGCGACTTCGGGGCGGGATACGCGTCCGCCATCTCCCCGTCATACGGGGCGCGTTGAGGAGCGCCGACTACCGGGCTGCCGGTTCCGTGACGGTCATAACAAGAGAGTCACATCCTGGATCCGACCTCTGCCCGACCGTACGGCAGCGGCCATAGAGTCACCGCCAGTCACCGCGCCGCCGGGCGCGCACGACGAGCTCCGTTCTGTACTACCCGTACGGCCCGGCGCGCGATACGGCCACCACTCCTTGGGGGCCGCGCCTTGGGGAAAGGACTGATCGTGCGTCACCGTTCCTTGCTCATACTCACCACCACCGTCACGGTGTCGGGTCTCACCCTGTCAGCGTGCGGCTCGCGCGACGACAAGAGCGGCGGCGACAGCGGTGAGAAGACCACTGTCGTCATCGGCGTCGACGCCCCGCTCACCGGCGACCTGTCCGCACTCGGGCAGGGCATCAAGAACTCCAGCGACCTGGCCGTCAAGACGGCCAACAAGAACAACGAGGTCGAGGGCGTCACCTTCAAGCTGGAGTCGCTGGACGACCAGGCCCAGGCGGGCACCGGTCAGCAGAACGCCACCAAGCTGGTGGGCAACGACAAGGTCGTCGGCGTCGTCGGCCCCCTCAACTCGCACGTCGGCCAGTCCATGCAGAAGGTCTTCGGCAACGCCGACCTGGTGCAGGTCTCCCCCGCCAACACGGCGCCCGAACTCAGCCAGGGCCCCAACTGGCAGAAGGGCGACAAGAAGCGGCTGTTCGACACCTACTTCCGCACCTCCACCACCGACGCCGTGCAGGGCCCGTACGCCGCCCAGTACCTGTTCAACAAGCGGAAGCTGAAGAAGGCGTACATCATCGACGACAAGAAGACCTACGGCGCGGGACTGGCCGGCACCTTCTCCGACGAGTTCAAGAAACTCGGCGGCAAGGTCGTGGGCACCGACCACATCAACCCCGACGACCGCGACTTCTCCGCCGTCGGCACCAAGGTCGCCAAGTCCAAGGCCGACTTCGTCTACTACGGCGGCGAATACCCGGCAGGCGCCCCGCTCAGCGCGCAGATCACCAAAGCCGGCTCCAAGGCCCCGGTCGTCGGCGGTGACGCCCTCTACAGCGAGGAGTACATCAAGCTCGGCAAGAAGAACGTCGAGGGCGACCTGGCCACCTCGGTCGGCGCCCCGCTGGAGACGCTCGACACCGCCAAGACGTTCATGGAGAACTACAAGTCGGCCGGGTACAAGCTCCCCTACGAGGCGTACGGCGGCTACTCCTACGACAGCACCTGGGCGATCATCCAGGCGGTCAAGGCCGTCGTGGAGAAGAACGACGGCAAGCTGCCCGACAACATCGACGACACCCGCAAGCAGGTCACCGAGGCCATGCAGGACGTCAAGTTCAAGGGTGTCACCGGTGACGTCGCCTTCGACGAGTACGGCGACACCACCAACAAGCAGCTGTCCGTCTACGAGGTCAAGGGCGGCAAGCACAAGCCCGTGCAGACAGGCACCTTCGAAGAAGGCTGATCCGGCACGCACGCCCCGCCCTTCACCTCAAGGCCGCGCGGGGGCGCCGAGCGCGCCCCCGCGCAGCCGTATCTGACACACCCCAAGGAGTCCCGGTGCAAGATCTGCCGGATCAGCTGGCGAACGGACTCGCACTCGGCGCGTTGTACGGCCTCATCGCGATCGGGTACACGATGGTCTACGGCATCGTCCAGCTCATCAACTTCGCCCACGGCGAGATATTCATGATCGGCGGCTTCGGCGCGCTGACCGCCTACCTGTGGCTGCCCGACGGCACCGGCCTGGCCGTCGCCCTCCCCCTGATGATCCTGCTCGCCGTCGTATGCGCCGTGCTCGTCGCCATCGGCGCCGAACGCTTCGCCTACCGGCCGCTGCGCGGCGGGCCCCGGCTCTCCCCGCTGATCACCGCGATCGGGCTGTCCCTCGCGCTGCAGCAGGCCGTCTGGGCCTTCTACCCCGACGCGAAGAAGGCCCGGCCCTTCCCGCAACTCGGCGGCAGCGACTTCGACCTCGGCTTCGTCACCCTCTCCCGCGAGGACCTGTTCATCTTCGTCTCCGCACCCGTGTGCATGCTGGCGCTCGGCCTGTTCGTCGCCAAGACCCGCACCGGACGCGCCATGCAGGCCACCTCGCAGGACCCCGACACCGCCAAGCTGATGGGCGTCAACACCGACCGCATCATCGTGATGGCCTTCGCCATCGGCGCCGCCTTCGCCGCCGTCGCCGCCATCGCCCAGGGCTTCAAGACCGGCGAGGTCAACTTCCGGATGGGCTTCATCGCCGGGCTCAAAGCGTTCACCGCCGCCGTACTCGGCGGCATCGGCAACATCTACGGCGCCATGGTCGGCGGTCTCGTCCTCGGCGTCGCCGAAGCCCTGGCCACCGCCTACATCGGCGACATCCCAGGGCTCGAACAGTTCGGCGGCGGCTCCTGGAAGGACGTATGGGCGTTCATCCTGCTCATCCTCGTCCTCCTCGTACGGCCCCAAGGAATACTCGGCGAACGCCTCGCGGATCGGGCGTGATACCCATGACGACTCAGCACACCACCGGCACCCCCGCCCCCGGCGAAGCGGCCACCACCGCGCCGCACACCTCCACCGCGGGCCCACCGCCCCTGCCACTCAACCCCGATCCGCACACCAGCCGCAAGCTGGGCCGCATCCTCGTCGGCGCCGGAGCCGTCGTCTCCTTCGCGAGCACCATGCTCCCGTGGACCTGGACCTCCGCGTTCCCCGGCGATCTGACCATCGCCATGTACCCCGCCGGGCTCCAGCTGCTCACCCTGGCCGCCGCCGTACTGACCGCGGCCGTGCTGCTGGCCACCACCGGCGTGAGGGGACTGCGCTGGCTCACCCCCGGCGGCAAACACAGCACCCTGCTGCTGCTCACCGTCGGCAACCTCGCCACCACCTGGTACACGGCCGCGGCCATCGCCGTCGAACTGGGCGGCATCGTCAACTTCGAACCCGGCATGTGGATCGCCGTCGCGGGCACCGCCCTGGCCGTCGTCGGCGCCCTCGCCCTGCCCACCGACCTCCCGCCGGACCCCGCCACCTCGTCCACGTCACCCACCTCGTCCGCAGCCGGGACGGACGAGCGGCCCGGGAACTGGCAGCGGCTCCGCCACGCGCTCAAGGCACCCGCGCCCGGCACCGCCGCACCCCTCCCCGGCTGGGCCGAGATCGTGGTGATCTGCGCCGCCTGCGCCATCGGGCTCTACGTCTTCGCCTACGGCATCGAAGCCGAGGACGGACCGCCCTTCATCGGCTTCCTCGTACTGGCCGCGTTCGCCTTCCCCGCGCTCGCCCGGGCCGGACTGCCCAAACGGCTGTCCGTACTGGCCGGCCGCAACCGCAACACCACCCTGGCCGCCGCCTTCGTCGCCGCGCTGCTCTTCCCCGTCACCCAGAGCAACGAGGCCTACACCAACATCGCCGTCAGCGTGCTGATCTTCGCCACCGTCGCCCTCGGCCTCAACATGGTCGTCGGCCTCGCCGGCATCCTCGACCTCGGCTACGTCGCCTTCCTCGGCGTCGGCGCCTACACCGCGGCACTCGTCTCCGGAGCCGAGACCTCCTCGCTCGGCATCCACGTGCCGTTCTGGGCCGCCGTGCTCATCGGCGCCGCCGTGGCCCTCGTCTTCGGCCTGGTCATCGGCTTCCCCTCGCTGCGGCTGCACGGCGACTACCTCGCCATCGTCACCCTCGGCTTCGGGGAGATCTTCCGTATCTCCGTACAGAACCTCGACGGTGACTCCGGCCCCAACATCACCAACGGCCCCAACGGCATCCCCAACGTCCCCGACCTGAAGATCCTCGGCTTCGACCTCGGACAACCCCACACGATCCTCGGCTTCGAACTCGGCCGCTTCGCCAACTACTACCTGCTGATGCTGGTGTTCACCGCCATCGTCGTCACCGTCTTCCGGCGCTCCGACGACTCCCGCATCGGCCGCGCCTGGATCGCCATCCGCGAGGACGAGACCGCGGCCCGCGCCATGGGCGTCAACGCCTTCCGGCTCAAGCTCATGGCCTTCGCCCTCGGCGCCACCCTCGCCGGCATGGCGGGCACCGTCCTCGCCCACGTCGAGTTCTCCGTCACCCCCGAGTCGTACAAATTCGTGCACACCGCACCACCCAACTCCGCGTTCCTGCTGATCGCCGTCATCCTCGGCGGCATGGGCACCGTCAGCGGGCCGCTCATCGGCGCCGCACTGCTCTACCTCATCCCGGCCAAACTCCAGTTCATGGCCGACTACCAGCTGCTGCTCTTCGGGATCGCGCTCATCCTGCTGATGCGCTTCAGGCCCGAGGGCCTGATCGCCGACCGCCGCAAACAGCTCGAATTCCATGAGACGGAACAAACCGACTCCCCCACGGCAGCCACCCCCGGCCTCGGCAAGACGGAGGCGTGAGACGAGATGACGACCACCACACCAGCCGACGCGCCCGCACCCGGATCCGGACCCGCCCCGGGCGAGGTCGTACTCGACGCCTCAGGGGTCACCATGCGGTTCGGCGGCCTCACCGCCGTACGGGACGTGAACCTCGATGTGCACGCCGGAGAGATCGTCGGACTGATCGGCCCCAACGGCGCCGGCAAAACCACCTTCTTCAACTGCCTCACCGGCCTCTACATCCCCACCGAAGGAACGGTGCGCTACAAAGGCACCGTCCTGCCCCACCGCTCCCACCTGGTCACCCAGGCAGGCATCGCCCGGACCTTCCAGAACATCCGCCTGTTCGCCAACATGACCGTCCTGGAGAACGTCCTCGTCGGCCGGCACACCCGCACCCACGAAGGCCTCTTCTCCGCCCTCATCCGCGGCCCCCGCTTCCGCAGAGCCGAGCAGGAATCCGAAGAACGCGCCATGGAACTCCTCCGGTTCACCGGCCTCCAGGACAAACGCGAACACCTCGCACGCAACCTCCCCTACGGAGAACAGCGCAAGCTGGAGATCGCGCGCGCCCTCGCCAGCGAACCCGGACTGCTGCTGCTCGACGAACCCACCGCGGGCATGACCGCCGTCGAGACCACCGCCACCCGCGAACTCGTCCTCGCCGTCCGCGAACAGGGCACCGCCGTACTCGTCATCGAGCACGACATGCGGTTCATCTTCAACCTCTGCGACCGGGTCGCCGTCCTCGTCCAGGGCGAGAAACTCGTCGAAGGCACCCCCGAAACCGTGCAGCGCGACGAACGCGTCATCGCCGCCTACCTCGGCACCCCCTTCGAAGGCGAACCGGGCGAGGCGGAGGCAGCCGAAGTACAGGCGGCCGAAGAAGCCGACACCCCCGGCGCGCAGCACGGACAGCAGGAAGGGAAGACGGACTGATGGCCCTGCTCGAAGTCGAGGACCTACGCGTCGCCTACGGCAAGATCGAGGCCGTCAAAGGCATCTCGTTCACCGTCGACGCCGGCGAAGTCGTCACCCTCATCGGCACCAACGGCGCCGGCAAGACCACCACCCTGCGCACCCTCTCCGGACTGCTCAAACCCGTCACCGGGAAGATCACCTTCGGCGGAGAAGTGCTCAACGGGGTCGGCGCCCACAAGATCGTCTCCATGGGCCTGGCCCACTCCCCCGAAGGCCGTCGCATCTTCCCCCGGCTCAGCATCGCGGAGAACCTCCAGCTCGGCGCCTTCCTCCGGAAGGACGCCGACGCCGTGGCCAAGGACATCGACAGCGCCTACGAGCGCTTCCCCATCCTCGGAGAACGCCGTCGCCAAGCCGCCGGCACCCTCTCCGGCGGAGAACAGCAGATGCTCGCCATGGCCCGCGCCCTGATGTCCCGCCCCAAGCTGCTGATGCTCGACGAGCCCTCCATGGGGCTCTCACCGATCATGATGCAGAAGATCATGTCGACCATCAGCGAGCTGAAGGAACAGGGCACGACGATCCTGCTCGTCGAACAGAACGCCCAGGCCGCGCTCTCCCTGGCCGACCACGGCCATGTCATGGAGACCGGCAGCATCACCCTCTCGGGAACAGGTGAGGAACTGATGCACGACGAGTCGGTACGCAAGGCGTACCTCGGCGAGGACTGAGGGAGTCGGCGGTGGCCGGGGCCGGGGCCCCAGCAGGGAACGGGGCCGGGGCCGGGGCGACCCCGCCCCGGCCCCGGCCACCGCATCCGGCCTACTGCTGCTTCTTGCGCTCCTCGGCGTCGGCGATGACCGCCTCCGCCACCTGCTGCATCGACAGCCGACGGTCCATCGAGGTCTTCTGGATCCACCGGAAAGCGGCCGGCTCCGTCAGCCCGTACTGCGTCTGCAGCACGCTCTTGGCCCGGTCCACCAGCTTCCGCGTCTCCAGCCGCTGGGAGAGGTCGGCGACCTCCTTCTCCAGCGTCTTCAACTCCGTGAACCGGGAGACCGCCATCTCGATGGCCGGCACCACATCGCTCTTGCTGAACGGCTTCACCAGGTAGGCCATCGCCCCGGCGTCCCGAGCCCGCTCGACCAGCTCCCGCTGGGAGAACGCCGTCAGCATCAGCACCGGAGCGATGCTCTCCTCCGCGATCTTCTCGGCCGCGGAGATACCGTCGAGCACCGGCATCTTCACATCGAGAATGCACAGGTCAGGGCGGTGCTCACGAGCCAGCTCCACAGCTTGCCGACCGTCTCCGGCCTCGCCGACGACGGTGTAGCCCTCCTCCTCCAACATCTCCTTGAGATCCATCCGGATCAGCGCCTCGTCCTCCGCGATCACGACCCGGGTCGTCGCCGGAGGTACATGCGCACTACCGTCCGTCGAGGCCTCCGCCTCGACGGACTCTGCACTCTGGGCACTCTCAGGCTCGGGGAAGTCCGCCGCGCTCACTTGGCTCCTCGTTTCCGCACAGGTGGGACCTTCGAGCCTACCCAGGTCCTGTAAAGTAAGAGCACAGCGGGTGGGCGTTAGCCTTCGATTCCACTGGCCCCGGTAGCCCAATTGGCAGCAGGCAATGGATTCAAAACCCATACAGTGTCGGTTCGAGTCCGACCCGGGGCACTTCACCTTCGATTCCAAGGTGGCAAGCGGAAGCGACTGATTCCGCTCTATCGAGCTAACGGAGCCCTTTTCACCCTCCCGTGTCGCACGTGTCAGCGAATGCTGCTCGCATGTACGACATCGACACGAGGAGGCGCGCTCTCGCTCTCGTCGCGCAGGGCCGCAGCCTCAACTCCGTCAGCAAGCAGACCGGCATCTCGCGGTGGTGCCTCCGCTCGTGGCAGCAGAGGATGCGCCCGAGCCGCCGATGCACCACCACATGCGAGCGGTGCTCCTCTCCTCCTCGACCACCGGCGGACGTCGCTGCCTACAGCTACCTCTTAGGCCTCTACCTCGGCGACGGCTGCGTCAGTCGGCTGGCCCGCACCTACACCCTCCGGATCGCGTGTGCGGACGCCTGGCCCGGGCTCATCGACGCATGCGAGCATGCGATGCGCCTGGTCCGGCCGGAGAACAAGGTCTGCCGCGTCCAGCGTCCTGGCTGCGTCAATGTGACCGCCTACTCCAGTCACTGGCCCTGTCTATTTCCCCAGCACGGACCCGGCAGGAAGCACGAGCGCCGGATCGTACTGGCCCCCTGGCAGCAGGAGATCGTCGACGTGTACCCCTGGGAGCTGGTCCGGGGACTCATCCACTCCGACGGCTGCCGGATCACCAACTGGACCACGCGCATGGTGGGCGGGCAGCGCAAACGGTACGAGTATCCGCGCTACTTCTTCACCAACAAGTCCCCCGACATCCTGCGCCTCTACTGCCGCACCCTGGACACACTCGGCGTCGAGTGGACCAGCACACCCCACAGCAGAGGCGGCTGCAACATCTCCGTCGCCCGTCGTGCCTCCGTGGCGCTGATGGACGCGCACGTCGGGGCCAAGTATTAGGGGGTGAGGTCGGCGACGGTGGGGGCGATGGGGCCGAAGAGGTCGGCGATGGTGGTGAGGGCGGCCAGGTGGAGGGTGGCGGCGGGGATGACGGTGGCGTCGGGGGCGGTCAGGGACCGGGTGGCGGTGGCCTCGGCGACGACGGTGGGGCGGTAGCCGAGGTTGAAGGCGCCCTGGGCTGTGAAGGTGACGCACATGTGGGTCATGAAGCCCGCCAGCACCAACTGTGTGCCCGCGCCGAGTTCTCGCAGGGTCTTGTCCAGATCGGTGTCGTGGAAGGCGTCGGGGTGGTGCTTGACCACGACGGGTTCGCCGTCGGCGGGGGCGACTTCGGGGCTGATGGCGCCGATGTCGGCGCGGATGTCGTAGGGGGTGTCCTCGCCGCCGTCGTTGACGATGTGGACGACGGGGGTGCCCGCGGCGCGGGCGGCGGCCAGCAGGCGGGCCCCGGCTGCGAGGGCCGGCTCGGCGCCTTCGAGGGTCATGACGCCGGTGCGGTAGGTGTTCTGGAAGTCGATCATGACGAGGGTGGACTCGGCGAGCCGGGGAAGTCGGTTGTCGAGGCCGATCACCTCCCGCAGGCTCGGGGAAGGGGTCGGGGAAGCAGTCGGGGCAGCGGTCATGGCAGGGCTCCGTTTCATGGGTGTCGGTTCGGCAGGGGTTCAGCCGGCGGTGCGGAAGCGGCGGCGGTAGGCCGCCGGGGTGGTGCCGATCTGCTTGCGCAGCGCTCGGTGGAGCGTTTCCACCGAGCCGAGTCCGCAGGCGGTGGCGATCCGGTCCAGCGGCTGGTCGGTGCTCTCCAGCAGGCGGCGGGCCGCCTCCACCCGGGCGGCCTCGACGTATGCGGCGGGGGTGGTGCCGGTCTCCTGGCGGAAGACCCGGGCGAAGTGCCGTTCGCTCAGGCACATGTGTGCGGCGAGGGCGGCTGCGGACAGGTCGCCGTCCAGGTGGTCGGCGATGAACATCCGGAGTTCGTCGATGTCCCGGCGGGTGGCCGGTGGTCGGCTCAGCGGAACCGAGAACTGGCTCTGGCCGCCCTGGCGTTTGAGGTACATGACCAGTTGCCGGGCCACTGCCAGGGCGATGTCCTCGCCCAGGTCCTCGGCCACCAGTGCCAGCGCGAGGTCCATGCAGGCGCTGATACCGGCGCCGGTCCACACGTTTCCGCACCGTACGAAGATCGGGTCGGGGTCCACCGTCACCGCCGGGTGGTCGGTTGCCAGTTGTGCGGCGGTCGTCCAGTGGGTGGTGGCCGTCTTGCCGTCCAGCAGGCCGGCCGCGGCCAGCAGGTGTGCGCCCACACACACCGACGCCACGCGCCGGGCCAGCGGCGCGGTCGTCTTGAGCCACGTCACGATGTCGGGGTCGATCCTGGCGACCGGCCCTTCGGGGGGCATGTCCACGACGCCGGGCACCAGCAGCGTGTCGAGAACGCCGTCGACCTCGGCGAACGAGAGGTCCGCGACCAGCCGTACCCCCGCGGAGGTGGTGATCACTCCGGCGGCGGGGCCCGCGAGCTGCACCTGGTAGCCCGCCCGGCCGCCGGTCTCCCGGTTGGCGAGCGCGAACACCTCGGCCGGGCCGGTGACATCGAGGAGGTCGACATCGGTGAAGACCGCGATGACGACCCGGCGGGTTGTGGTCATGCGTTCATCGTCACGCCTGGTCGGTCATGGCGGCAATGACGGTCTTCTGTCGGATCCGGACACGGTGCGGCGCCCCTCGCGGAGGGGCGGCGGACGGAGGCCGTCGCGGGGTGGCGCCCGGTGGTGGGCGGTGGCGCCCGGTGGTGATCCGCTGTGCGTGGATACCGGTGCGCGATGTACCTGTGTGGGGCACTATGGCGCGCATGGTCGTGTTGACGTGTGCGGAAGCGCAGGGGCGGGCCCGGGTTGTGAGGGTCGAGCAGTATGCGGTGGATCTTGACCTGACCCGGGGGGAGGAGGTGTTCGGGTCCACGACCGTGGTGCGGTTCGCCGCGCTGGAGGCGGGGGTGGACACCTTCGTGGAGCTGCGGCCGAGCCGGCTGGTGCGGGCGGAGCTGGACGGGGCGCCGATCGATCCGGGTGAGCTGCGCGAGGGGCGGTTGCCGCTGCGCGGGCTGGCGGCCGGGGAGCATGTGCTGCGGGTCGAGGCGCTGATGCCGTTCTCGCGGGTGGGCGAGGGCATGCACCGGTTCACGGATCCGGAGGACGGCAATGTGTACGTGTACACGCAGTGCTGTGTCACCGATGCGCCGTTGGTGTTCGCCTGTTTCGATCAGCCGGATCTGAAGGCGGTCTTCCGGGTGTCGGTGACGGCGCCGGAGGGGTGGACGGTGCTGGGCAACGGTGTGGCCGCCCGCGTCGGGGAGGGCGGCAGCGGCGCCGGCCGGTGGGAGTGTGCGCCCACGCCTCCGCTCAGTACCTATCTGATGGCGGTGGCGGCGGGCCCGTTCCATTCGGTGCGCACCGAGCACGCGGGGCTGCCGTTCGGGCTGCATGTGCGCAGCTCGCTCGGTCGGTATCTGGAGGCGGACTCGGCGGAGTTGCTGGAGGTGACGCGGCGCTGCTTCGACCGCTATCACGAGATCTTCGACGAACCGTATCCGTTCGACTCCTACGATCAGGCTTTCGTGCCGGAGTTCAACGCGGGTGCGATGGAGAATCCTGGTCTGGTTACCTTCCGGGACGAGTTCATCCACCGTTCGGCGGTCACGGAAACCGAGCAGCAGACGCGGGCCATGGTGATCGCGCACGAGATGGCGCACATGTGGTTCGGCGATCTGGTGACGCTGCGCTGGTGGGACGACATCTGGCTGAACGAGTCGTTCGCGGAGTACATGGGGTATCAGGTGTTGAGCGAGGCGACGCGCTTCGGCGACACCTGGACGGACTTCGCGGTGGCGCGCAAGAGCTGGGGTTACGACGCGGACGAGCGGCCTTCGACGCATCCGGTGGCGCCGGATCCGGACGCGGTGCCGGACACGGCGGCGGCGCTGGGCAACTTCGACGGGATCTCGTATGCGAAGGGCGCGTCGGCGCTGCGGCAGCTGGTGGTGTGGCTGGGCGAGAAGAGTTTCCTGGCGGGCATCAACGAGCATTTCGCCCGGCACCGGTTCGGCAACGCGACGCTCGGGGACTTCCTGGACTCGCTGGCCCGTGCTTCGGACCGGGATGTGCGTGGCTGGGCGGAGAGCTGGCTGCGTACGACGGGGGTGGACACGCTGGTGCCGCGGGTGGGCGAGTCGGAGGCCCGGCGTTGGTACGTGGATGTGGAGCATCGGGGCGATCGTCCGCACCGGTTGGCGGTGGGGTTGTACGACCGGGCTGCGGCGGACGAGTCGCGGTTGGTGCTGCGGGAGCGGCTGGAGCGGGATGTGCCGCCGGACGGGGGCCGGTTGACGGTGACGTTGGACGGGCCGCGTCCGGATCTGGTGCTGGTCAATGATCTGGACTGGACGTATGCGAAGGTGCGGCTGGATCCCGTCTCGTGGGGAACGGTGCGTTCGGTGCTGTCCGGGTTGCCGGGGCAGTTGTCGCGTGCGGTGGTGTGGAACGCGGCGCGGGACATGCTGCGGGAGGCCGAGTTGGGCCCGTTGGAGTATGTGCGGATGGCGCGGGCGCATCTGCCGTTCGAGACGGACAACGCGGTGGTGCAGGGGGTGCTGGCGTTCGCGCGGGGGTATGCGGCCGACCGCTGTCTGTCGGGTGCGCAGCGCACGGAGGCGCTGGGGCTGCTGGGCGAGGTGTGTCGGGAGTTGCTGGCCGCCGGGGGTGGCGACGGTGTCGGGAGTGGGGCGGGTGCCGGTGGTTCGGGGGTGCGGCTGACGGCTGCGCGGTATTTCATCGACTGCGCGACCGGGCCGGAGGAGCTGCTGGCGTGGCAGGCGGCGGGCGAGGTGCCGGGGGGCGGTCCGGCCCTGGATGTGGAGCTGCGGTGGCGGCTGCTGTTGCGGCTTTCGGTGCTGGGTGCGGTGGGCGCTGCCGAGATCGAGGAGGCCCGGGCGGCCGATGCGAGTGCGCGCGGTGCGGAGGCCGCTGCCCGGTGCCGGGCGGCGCTGCCGGAGGCGGCGGCCAAGGAGAAGGCGTGGGAGGACATGTTCGGTCCTGCGGACGCGTTGTCGAACTATCTGTTCACGGCGACGGCGCAGGGTTTCTGGCAGCCGGAGCAGTCGGGGCTGCTGCACGGGTTCGTGGCGCGGTATTTCACGGATGTGGTGCCGTTGGCGGCGCGGCGGGGCCCGGCTCTGGCGGAGGCGGCGGGACGGTACGCGTTCCCGGCCGTCTTCGTGGACGAGGAGACGCTGACCCGGGGTGAGGAGTGTCTGGCCTCGGGTCGTCCGGTCCCGGCGCTGCGGCGTCGGCTGGAGGATCAGCTCGATGATCTGCGGCGTGCGCTGGGGGTGCGCGCGGCGATCTCCTGAGCGGCGACGCGGCTGCGGGGCCCGCCGGCGGCGGGCGGCAGGTGCACGCGGTGACCCTTTTATCAGATCCGTCGCGCGGGTCGGCTCCCGGCTACCTCCTTCGGGCGAAGTAGCGCGGAGATCGTCGGGTCATGGGTCGCACGGCACCTAAGTTAGGTCGCCCTAACCGCCCAAGGCCGCCGTCGTGTTCGGTTCGGCCGCCGCGTACGAAAGAGCCGCCATGTCTGCGTTCACCGTCGATGGCCTGCAGGATGTCGCCCCGGGACCGGAGGGAAGGGCAGGTCCCGAACCGGGTCCGGGCCCGGACACCGGTCAGTTGCTCGCGGGCGGGGCCGCCGGTCCGGCCGCGCTGCGTCCACTGCTCGGCACGGTGGTGGGGGCGTTGTCGCGGGGGGCGGTGGAGCGCGGCGGGCCGCTGCCGGCCGGCGGCCCCGAGGCGGTCGCCGCGCGGGTGCGGGCGGCTGTGGGTGCGGTGTTGCCGGAGCGGGGAGCGGGGGCCGCCGAGGCGCTGGACGTCCTGGTCGGCGCGGTGGCGCGGGGGGCCGCCGACCCCGCGGACCCGCTGTGCGCCGCTCATCTGCACTGTCCGCCGCTGGCGGTGGCGGCGGCCGCCGATGTGGCGGCCAGCGCGTTGAACCCGTCGCTGGACTCGTGGGATCAGGCGCCCGCCGCCTCGGAGCTGGAGACGCTGGTGTGCCGTGCGCTGGCGCGGCTGGTCTTCCCCACGGCGGGTGCGGCGGCGGGGCCGGACGCCTCGGCGGTGGGACCGGACGCGCTGGTGACGACCGGTGGTACGGAGGCGAACCAGCTCGCGCTGCTGCTGGCCCGGGAGCGGGCCAGCACCGCGGCGGAGGGTGGTGGCGGCCCGGTGCGCGTGGTGTGCGGCGCGAACGCGCACCACAGCGTGCACCGTGCGGCGTGGCTGCTGGGGATGGCGCCGCCGCTGGTGGTGCCGACGCCCCGCGGGGTGCTGGATCCCGCGGCGCTGGAGACGGCGCTGGAGGATCTGGCGCGCGGCGACGCGGCACCGGACCAGGCGGCGGGGCAGGCGGCACCGGATCAGGCTGCGCCGGGGCAGGGCGGCGCGGTGCCATGGGTGGTGGCGACGGCGGGGACGACGGACACGGGTGCGGTGGATCCGCTGCCGCGGCTCGCCGAGGTGGCGCACCGGCACGGCGCGCTGCTGCACGTGGATGCGGCGTACGGCGGTCCGCTGCTGTTCAGTGCGGCGCTGCGGGGGCGGTTGGCGGGTCTGGAGCGCGCCGACAGTGTGACGTTCGATCTGCACAAGCTGGGCTGGCAGCCAGTGGCCGCCGGATTTCTGGCCGTGCCGGACCGGACGGCGCTGGGCGTCCTGGACCATCGCGCCGACTATCTCAACGCGGACGACGACACCGAGGCGGGGCTGCCGGATCTGCTGGGGCGCTCGTTGCGCACGACGCGGCGCCCGGACGTGCTGAAGGTGGCGGTGACGCTGCGGGCGCTGGGGCGGTCGGGGATGGCCCGGTTGGTGGAGCGCACCTGTGCGGCGGCGGCGGAGCTCGCGGACCGGCTGGCGCGGGACGAGCGGTTCGAGCTGTACGCACGTCCGGTGATCTCCACGGTGGTCTTCCGCCCGGTGGGCGGGGACGACGCGCTGGTGGCGGGGGTGCGGCGGCAGTTGCTGGAGCTTGGTCAGGCGGTGTTGGGCCGGGCCGCGCTGGGCGGTCGGCTGTGGTGGAAGGTGACGCTGCTCAACCCGGCGGTGCGGGGCAGTGATCTGGCCGCGCTGCTGGAGCTGGTGGCTCGGGCTGCGTCGCCTGGTGCGGCGGCAGGCGCGGCAACGGCGGCGGGTCGTACGGCGGCGGGGCAGGCGGCGGGAGCGGAGTCGGAGGGATCGGTATGCGAGGGAGTGGACGCGTGAGGGACGGCGAGGAAGCGCGGGCGGCGGCCGAGTCGGCGGCGGAGCCGCTGGATCTGGTGGGGGTCGGGATCGGCCCGTTCAACCTTTCGCTGGCGGCGCTGGGGGAAGGGGTGCCGGGGCTGCGGTGCGCGTTCTACGAGCAGCGGCCCGCGTTCCGCTGGCATCCCGGGTTGCTGATCGAGGGGGCGACGCTGCAGGTGCCTTTCCTGGCGGACCTGGTGACGCTGGCGGATCCGGCGAGCCCGTGGTCGTTCCTGCGGTTCCTGCGGGAGCGGGAGCGGCTGTTCCCGTTCTACTTCGCGGAGCGGTTCCACATCGAGCGGGCCGAGTACGACGCGTACTGCCGTTGGGTGAGCGAGGGGGTGCCGGGGCTGCACTTCGGGCACCAGGTGGACGCGGTGCGCTGGAACGCCGAACAGGCGCTGTTCGAGGTCGACTTCACTCAGCTGGACGCGCATGGCGAGGCGGAGGCGCTGGGCAGATCGTACGCGCGCAACGTGGTGCTGGGGGTCGGTACGGCACCGTATGTGCCGCAGGCGCTGCGGCCGCTGGCGGAGGCGCCGTCGGTTCCGGTGTACCACTCCTCGGAGTATCTGGAGCACCGCGAGGAGCTGCTGGCGGCCGGGCATGTGACGGTGATCGGTTCGGGTCAGTCGGGTGCGGAGGTGTTCCTGGATCTGCTGCGCAGGCGGCCGGTGGGGCGGGAGCGGCTGCGCTGGCTGACGCGCAGCGGTGCTTTCGCGCCGATGGAGTACAGCAAGCTGGGGCTCGAACACTTCACCCCCGACTACACCCGGTACTTCCACGGTCTGTCCGAGCGGGTGCGCGACGGGCTGCTGCCGCGCCAGTGGCAGCTGCACAAGGCGGTGGACGCCGAGACGCTCGCGGCGGTGCACGACGAGCTGTACCGCAGGACGCAGGCGCTGAACGACGGTGACGGTGACGGCGGCGGCTGGCCGGACGCGGTGCTCACCCCGGGGGTGCGGGTGCGGACGGCCGGGAGGGGCGGCAGGTCGGGGCTGGAGCTGCACGTGGAGCACACGGAGCAGGAGGAGCGCGGTGTCCTGACGACGGACGCGGTGGTGCTGGCGACGGGTTACACCGAGCGTGCGACGGACGGGATGCTGGCGGCGCTCCATCCGTATCTGCGGCGGGACGGCTCGGACCGTCCGCTGGTGGACGAGGAGTACCGGCTGGTGCTGGAGCGCGCGGTCACCGGTGCGGTCTTCGTGCAGAACGCGGAGCGGCACACGCACGGGGTGGGCGCGCCGGATCTGGGGCTGGCGGCGCATCGCAGCGCGGTGATCCTCAACGCGGTGACGGGGCGGGAGAGCTATCCGCTGCCGAGGCGTACGGCCTTCACCCGCTTCGGGCTCCGGGAGGAGCGGTCGGGCGCCGCCGGTGCCGCGGGGCCCGCGGACCGGTCTGCCACAGTTGGCGTATGACGCAGATACCCGGAACGTGGCCGACTCCCGATCCGCCGCCCCACGGTGCCGGCTCCGCCGCAGGGCCGGCCTCCGCCGAGGCGGACGGCGGCTTCGGGGCGCTTCCCTACGGCACTCCTCAGGCGCCGCGGGTGGCGGTGCGCGGGGAGGCGAGCTTGGAGTTCGACCCGGACTACGCGCGCATCGGTGTCTCGGTCTCCGCTCGCGGTACCGACCGGCGCGCCGCGCTGGAGGATCTGACGCGGCGCAACGCGCGGGCGCTGGAGCTGATCAAGAGTTACGGCGACGCGGTGCAGAAGTTGTCGACGGGTACGTTCAGTGTGCAGCCTCAGATGCGGGACGGCAGCAAGCGGGAGCGGGTGCACGCCTACGACGGGCGGGTGCGGCTGAACGCCACCGTCACGGATTTCACGGTGCTGGGCGAGTTGACGACGCGGCTCGCCGATCTGGAGCTGACTCAGGTGCAGGGCCCGTGGTGGGGGCTGTGGCGGAATTCGCCGGCGCACCGTGAGGCGCGGCAGCAGGCGGTGCGGGAGGCGGTGACGCGGGCCCGGGAGTACGCGGAGGCGCTGGGGGCGCGGCTGGTGGCGCTGGTGGAGCTGGCGGATCTCGGTGCGGAGAACAGCGTTCCGCCGCCGTTTCCGGCGGCGCCCGGGGGGATGCGCGGGTACGGCAGGGCGGCGGGGCCGCCGCCGGAGTTGGATCTGGAACCGCAGCGGCAGACGGTCTCCGCGCAGGTGAATGCGCGCTTTGTGATGAGTCCGCCGCAGTTGGACTGATCGGCGGTTGGTGCGCGGCAGGTCTGCGGCTGGTGCACGGCTGGTGTGCGCGGGTCCGTCGCAGCTCCGCGAGGGGGGCGGTGCGCGAGGAGCGGGCGAGGGGTGTGCGGGGGCTGTTCCGTCTCGGCGGTCGAGACGGAACAGCCCGGTGCATGCTCATCAGAGCGAATGGGCGCCCAATTTATTAGTTGTCCTCGGGATTCAATGGCTTTTCGGTAAAGGGCGGTTGGACAATTGTCCAGTGCCGGTTCTTTACGCGTCGGTAAGTCTTAGGCTCTGGCTATGCGCCGAGCGAAAATCGTCAGCACCCTGGGCCCGTCCACCGACTCGTACGAGCAGATCAAGACGCTCGTGGAAGCGGGAATGGATGTCGCCCGGTTCAACATGAGCCACGGCACGCACGCCGAGCACGAGGAGCGCTACCACCGGGTGCGCGCCGCCGCCGAGGAGACGAAGCGGAACGTGGGGGTGCTCGCGGACCTTCAAGGTCCGAAGATCCGGCTGGGTCGTTTCCAGGAAGGTCCTGTACTCCTTGAACGGGGCGACGAGTTCGCCATCACCGTCGAGGACATGGAGGGTGACCGCTCGATGTGCGGCACCACCTACCCGGGGCTGGCCGCCGATGTCACGGCCGGTGAGCGGATCCTGGTGGACGACGGCCGGGTCACCCTGGAAGTCACCCGCGTCGAGGGCTCCGTGGTGCACACCATGGTCATCGAGGGCGGGATGGTCTCCGACCACAAGGGCCTCAATCTGCCGGGCGTCGCCGTCTCCGTGCCCGCGCTCTCCGACAAGGACGTCGAGGACCTGCGCTGGGCGCTGCGCACGGGTGCCGACCTGATCGCGCTCTCCTTCGTGCGCAGCGGGCACGACATCAAGGAGGTGCACCGCGTGATGGCGGAGGAGGGCCGCCATCTGCCGGTCCTCGCCAAGCTGGAGAAGCCGCAGGCGGTGGCGAATCTGGAGTCCATCGTCGACGCGTTCGACGGTGTGATGGTCGCCCGCGGTGACCTGGGCGTGGAGATGCCGCTGGAGCAGGTGCCGCTGGTGCAGAAGCGGGCCATCAAGCTGTGCAGGCGGAACGCCAAGCCGGTGATCGTGGCGACGCAGATGCTGGACTCGATGATCGACGCGTCCCGCCCCACCCGCGCGGAGGCCTCCGATGTCGCCAACGCGGTGATGGACGGCACCGACGCGGTGATGCTCTCGGGCGAGACGAGCGTGGGCAAGTATCCGATCGAGACGGTGCGCACGATGAGCCGGATCGTCGAGGCGGCCGAGGAGGACATGCTCGCCAAGGGGCTGCCGCCGCTGACGCAGAGCAGCAAGCCGCGCACCCAGGGCGGCGCCGTGGCGCGGGCGGCAGCGGAGATGGGCGACTTCCTCGGCGCCAAGTACCTGGTGGCCTTCACCCAGTCCGGCGACACGGTCCGCCGGCTGTCCCGCTACCGCTCCCCCATCCCGGTGCTGGCGTTCACCCCGGACGCGTCGACCCGTTCGCAGCTCAATCTCACCTGGGGCGTCGAGACCTTCCTCGGCCCGATGGTGCAGACGACGGACGAGATGGTGGACCAGGTCGACGAGATGCTGCTGAAGCTGGGCCGCTGCGACCGCGGCGACCTGGTCATCATCACCGCCGGCTCGCCGCCCGGCGTCCCCGGCTCGACCAACCTGGTGCGGGTGCACCGGCTGGGCGAGGAGGACTCCTGAGGGAGGACTTCTGAGGGACGATTCCTGAGGGCCGGCGAGAGCCTTTGCCAGACGGGGCCCTGACAGACGGAGCCCTGACAGTCGGCGGCCCATGACAAGCAGGGGCCGAGCCGTTCGCCGCCGGACCGGTGCGACCCGGCCGCCGCGGGACGGCGGCCGGGTCAGCGGTCCTGCTGCCCGGCTCCCCCGGCGATCTGCTCGTGGTGGCGGATGACCTCGGCGATGATGAAGTTCAGCAACTTCTCCGCGAAGGCCGGGTCCAGCTTGGCGTCCTTGGCGAGCTCACGCAGGCGGGCGATCTGCCGGGCCTCACGGGCCGGATCGGCCGGGGGCAGCTGGTGGTCGGCCTTGAGGCGGCCGACACGCTGGGTGCACTTGAAACGCTCGGCGAGCATGTGCACCACGGCGGCATCGATGTTGTCGATGCTGTCGCGCAGCGCGGTCAGCTCCGCGCGAACGGACTCGTCGGGCTGCTGGATGTTGCTGCTGGTCATCGCTCGACCCTATCCGCTGAGCCGACTGCACGGGATGGTCGGCGGGTGGTCCGGGTCGGGGACGCGGCTGGCGTAGCCGCCGGGGACCTTGCGGGACTGGGTGGCGCGGAAGTGCACGGGCGGGGTGCCCACCCGGCGGGTGAAGAGGCGGGAGAAGTAGGCCGGGTCGTCGTAGCCGACGCGGCGGGCGACCGTGGAGACGGGCAGCTGGGTGCCGGCCAGCAGTTCCTTGGCGCGGCCCAGCCGGATACCCAGCAGATAGTCCTTCGGGCTGCACCCGGCGCCGCGGCGTACGGCGGCGCGCAGCTCGGCGGGGGTCATACCGTGCCGGGCGGCGTGGTCGGCCACGGAGAGCGGGAGGAACGCGTCGCGGGCCAGGGCCTCCAGCACGGGTGCGCCGTCGGCCGTGGTGTCGGCGCGGGCCCTGCGCAGGGCGACGAGGAGTTCGTGGACGGCAGCGGCCGCCTCCACCTCCAGCAGCGGGTTCCCGGGGCGTGCCGCGCGGGCGACGCGCGCTATGGCGGCGCGGGCCGGGTCCGCGTCGGTGAGCGGGACGAGGGGGCGTGCCGGCTCGATGCAGCCCAGTTCGGTGTAGGCGGTCACGGCGGAGCCGGTGAAGTCGACGAAGCTCTCGTCCCAGCCCTCGCGGGGGTCGGCGCCGAAGTGGTGCGGTACGCCGGGGACGATCCACAGCAGCGCGGGGGCCACCACCTCCTGGCGGGCCCCTTCCGGATCGCGGGGGTCGACGTACCAGCCGCGGCCGCCGCTGACGACGACGGCGACATGGTGGTCGAGGGTGCGGGGACCGACCGGGGGCAGAGCGCCGTGCTGCATTCCGACGCCGAGGCAGACCAGGCCGAGGCGGTGGTGAACGGGCCCCGGGGTGAAGTACCGCATCCAGGACTGGTACCGGTGCTCGGCCACCGCAGGCGCTCCCCTCACTCGTTCAGGGCAGCAGCGTACGGTGATCACCCCCGGTCGGTCACCGGTCCGTCGGCCGGCGACCGCCGCTCATGCGCTCACCCGGGTCACCGTGAAGGTGTCCAGTACGAACTCGGCCTTGCCGTCGTCACCCACCTTGCGCAGGCCGACCCACGCCTCGCCCTGCTCGGGTGCGGTGAACTCGTAGGTGTGGGTGGCCGTTTCGGTGGCGACCGGCAGCGGTGTGCGCCCCAGCTCCCGTGCGTCCGGCTCGTCCACCCCGGTGACCCAGGCGTACTGGCCCGCCTTCTCGTTCTGGTAGCGGAACGCGACGCGGTAGGTCTTCCCCGGCTCGAAGCGGGCGGTGTGCGCGACCGTGCGGTAGACGAGGCCGGTGTTCTCGCCCCGGGACTTGAGCGACTCGCTCCCCTCGATCACGTCGATCGCGTCATCTATGGACTTGCCGTTCCAGCCGCGCTGGGTGTAGGGCGCGTGCCGCTGGGCTGGGGGCACCTCCCAGCGTTAGCTGGGGGAGGGTGCGCGGGTCTGTGGTGCCGCCCGCGTCGCCCTTGACGAACGGTCCCCAGCCGTGCGGCACATGCTCGAAGTCCTCGTGCACGAGCGTGCCGCGCCGCCCGGAGGGAGTGCCGGGGACGATCCGTACGTCGTCGAAGCGGACCGGTACCTCGCCCTTCCCCACCGTGAGGGCGAGGGTGACCGGTCCGCCGCCTTCGGGCACGGTGAACCAGGTCGTCATCCGCTGGAAGCGGGTGCCGTGCTTGAGGTCGGCCGCGACGTGGTTGGTGGCGGTGGACGACGTGGTCCAGTTCTGCGCGGTGACGCCGTCCGCGGTGCGGACGGTGAGGGCGGCGCGGCGCCGGTGGCCCGTCTCGGTGCCCACCTGCACCTGGACCGAGGCGGCGTAGCTGCCCGGCCGCAGCCGGGCCGGCCGCTGGCTGACGGAGGCGGCGCCGCCCGGCGGGAAGACGAGTTCGTTGTCGCCGCGTTCGCCGGCCGCCACGCTCGCCGCGCCCTGGACGGTCCACGCCACGAGGTCGCCCGCGTGGAAGCCGGGGTCGGCCAGCGGGGTGCCCTCGCCCCAGCGCGGGTCGGGCGGTGCCGGCGCGGGGGTGCGGTACAGGACGTACGGCTGGTCGGGTTCGGCGGTCAGCGTGACCTCGCCGCCCGAGACGGCCACCCGGCGCGGCGCGCCCCGGCCCTGGCCGGTCAGCGGGTGGAGGTGGACCGTGCGGGCGTCCGACCAGCCGGCGGGCAGCCGCCAGGTGGTGCGTTCGCCGCGGGGGTTGTAGTGGTAGAGCTTCGGCGGGTCGGTGGCCTTGCGGGGCTCCCAGGGCAGCAGGTACGTGCCGTCGTCGTAGACCTTCCGGCCGTCGGTGGTGATGCGGCGCCTGCCGTCGGTGTCGGTGACGGTGGTGGCCTCGGCGCCCTCGAAGGTGATCTCGTGCTCCCGCCAGGTGCGGATGGGTCTGGCCTGGAGGTACTTGGCGGGGAGGCTGTGGGTCCAGATGAGCCGGTAGAAGGCGTGCCAGTCGGTCTTGCCCCGCCAGCCCTCGTAGTTGCCCATCCGGGGCGCGCCGAGCAGGGTGGGCCACTTGTCGGCGAAGACGTCCTTCTGGTGGTTGCGGATGAAGCGGATCAGGCGGGAGTTGATGCCGCGCGAGGTGTCGCCGCCGTAGTCGGTCTCGGTCGCCCAGTGCGACCACAGCGCCGACCGCTCCAGACCGTGGCCCCACTCGGTGCTGACCATCCAGCCCTGTTCGTCCAGGACCCGCTGGAGGCGGTCGGAGGTCCAGCCCGACTCGCGGAAGACATCGATGTAGAGGCAGTTCAGTCCCTCGTCGGTGTCCTCGCGCAGCTTGCGGAAGCGCGCGGCGATGTCGCCGGAGACCAGGTCGCGGCGCTGGTCGATGCGGTAGGACTGGTCCAGCCAGTCCCACTGTTCGTCCGTCTTGTCGACGAGGGTCTCGGAGAAGGCGTGGGCGACCGGGTACGACTCGGTGGCGTTGACGTGCACCGCGAAGTCGCAGTTCCACCGCTTGCCGTTGCGCAGCAGGGTGTTCAGGTCCGCCAGCCCGCCGGCGCGCTTGTTGTAGTTGCCCGCGTAGTCGGGGTGCGCGGAGTCGTGGCCCTCGGACTGGTAGCCCTTGAGCAGGGTGAACTGACGCAGCCCGTCGGTCGCCAGGTGGATGCGTTTGACGTGGTCGAGGGTGGTCAGGAACGGGTTGGTGGCCTGGCTGGCGAAGTTGAACGGGATGTGCGGGACCACCCGCAGATGCTGTTCGTCGGCGCCGCGCGGTTCGACCATGATGTCCCGCATCGCGATGGCCGCGTCCTGCCAGTCGGCGACCCCGTCGCCGTTGCGGTCCCGGGTGACGACGACGGTGACCTGCGGCAGCGGCTCGGTCTGCTCGGGCCCGGCGGTGGCGGCGCGGTACGTCCACTGGCCGCAGGTCAGCCGGGCCACCACCGCTCCCCGGTCGCTGACCGTCTGCCGCCAGAGCCTGCCGTTCTCCCAGGTGGCGCCCTTGGTCCCGGTCGGCTTGTCGTAGCTGGTGTTGGTCTCGACGGCCGCGGCGAGATCGCCGGTGGCCACGACCGCGTATGCGCAGCCGACCGGTTCCGGATCGGTCCGGGTGCCGTCGGCCAGTTCGACGAGGGTGTCGCCGCTCGCGGCCTTGTCCAGCTCGATACGGGCGGCGTACAGCACGGGCGCGGGCCGCTGGTCGGAGCGGACGGACAGAAAGGCCAGCCGCGGGAGGCCGAGCGTGCCGATGCGGCCGGTGGCGCTCTCCTCGATGCGGGTGACGCGCCAGTGCACCTGGTGGCCGTCGGCCTCGATCTCGACGGTGAGTACGGTGCCGGTGTCCAGGGTGAGGGTGTAGGTGATGCTGCGGGCGTCCGGTCTGCTCGTGACGTGGGGCCGGTGTTCCGCGCCGTCGACGAGGAGGCTGTCGACGGGATCCTGCTGGCCGTGGAGGGTCTTGCCGGTCTCGCGGTCCGTGTAGCCGACGACGCGGGGGAATCCGGTGTCGACGGTGACGTCGAGGGCGGGGGTGCGCAGGGTGTGGGTGCGCGGCGCCGCCGCGCTCGCCGCCGCCGGGTGGGCGGAGCCGGCCAGTACGGTGCCGGCTCCCACCGCCGCGCCTGCCGCCACCACCGCTCTGCGGGTCACACTACGGGTCGCGTCTGTGCTCGCCTCGCCGCTCGCCATGGGTCCGCCTCCGCTCGGCTGTCGCCCTACGGTCCGGTTGGGCGACCCAGCCTTCGCCGACGGATGTGCGGCTGCCTATGGACAAGTGTGGGCGGTTGTTGGACTTCCGGATGCGCCGGGGGCGTCCTGTTCGAGCTCGTGGATCAGGACGCCCTCGCGCAGTGCCCAGGGGCACAGCTGGAGCGTCTTGATGTCCAGCAGCGTCATGGTGGTGTGCGCGACCAGGGCGCCGGCCAGTGCCTGGCCGGCCCGGGCGGGGGAGATACCGGGCAGCTCGGCGCGTTCGGCGGCCGGGAGCCGCGCCAGCCTGCTCAGCTCCTTGCGCAGCCGGCCGCGCTTGAGATAGCGCGGGGTGAACGGGCCTTCCCTGCCGGGCGCCGCCCCGCACAGCCGGGCCAGCTGGTGCAGTGTGCGGGAGGTGGCCACCGCGGTGTGCGGCTGCTCCCAGCGGATGCGGGCGGTGACATCGCGCAGTTGGTGCCGTACCTGGCGCCGTACGGCCCGCAGTTGCTCGGCGGGCGGCGGGTCGGCGGGGCCGAAGTGCTCGCGGGTGAGCCGGCCGGCGCCCAGCGGGGCCGAGACGGCGAGGTCCGGCACTCCGGAGCGGCCGAAGGCCACCTCCACGGAGCCGCCGCCGATGTCGAGCAGCACCATCGGTCCGGCCCGCCAGCCCATCCAGCGCCGGGCCGCCAGGAATGTCAGCTCCGCCTCGCGGCGGCCGGACATGATCCGCAGCTGAAGCCCCGAGCGTTTGTGTACGGCTTCCACGATCTGGTCGCGGTTGGGCGCCTCTCGGACGATGGCCGTCGCGAAGGCCGCCAGCCGGGTCACTCCCCAGGAGCGGGCCTCCTCCTCGGCCGCCGTGGCCGCTTCGGCCAGCCGCTCGACCGCGTACTCGGGCAGCCGGCCCTCGCTGTCCACGTCGTCCGCCAGCCGCAGCCGGTACTTGACGGTGTGCACCGGGAGGGGAACCGCTCCGGTGGCGTCGGCTATCTCCAGCCGTACGGTGTTCGAACCGACATCCAGTACCCCCACGCGCAAGCCGAAACCTCCCACCGACGACCGTACCTCGCCCTCGCCTGCCCGTGGCCCGGGGCCCGTCAGTGGCCGTGGGGCGCACGGGGGCCGCGGGACGGGGAGAGCGCCCCGCGGCCGCGGCCGTCAGGCGGCCGGCACGCGCCCGGTCGCGTGCCGGCGGACGGTGTGGTGCCCGGGCCCGGCGGCACGGTGCCGTCCCAGGACGCAGCCGTTGTCCATGGCCTCCAGCACGGCGCGCACCTCGTCCCCGGCCAGCCCGGCCTGCCGGGCGATCCGTTCGACGGTGGGGGCCTGGGCCCGGGTGGTACCGCTCAGCTCTCGGACAGCGGCGCGCACCTTCTCACTCAGCTCACGCACCTGGTGGGGCGTGTGCAGGTCCCGGCGGTCACGGACGTGACGGTGGCGTGCGGCGCACATAGGATCTCGCTCCTCCCGGTCTCGAACATCCCCGGCAACCGCGGGAGGCGGCTCGGGTGACACACCCGGGGCGACCGTTGGCGGTCACCTCCCGCGGATGTGCCTGTCCTCCCAAGCACCTGGCGTTTCGTCTTACCGGCAGCACCGGCCGCAAACCCCGGTGATCGCAACTTTTCTCAAGGGACAACGGTTGCCGCCTGTTGTCCCTTGGTGCCGGTGGCGTCCGTGATGCCCGTGGCCGAGGATGCCCGGCGGGGCGCCCGGGGCGGAGTTATCGTGGCGGTAGGCCGCGTGCTGGGGGTGTGGGATGGGTGGTTCGGTGGCTGACCCCGTGGAGCGGGGGTTTCCGCACCTGGAGACGGTGCGCGAGGCGATCACCGCGCTGTATCGGCGGATGTCGGCGGACTCCGTCCGCGGCTTCGACACCAGCGTGGCCCCGGGGGATGTCGCCTTCGCGGACGCCGACGATCTCTACCTGGGGGCGCAGCGCGTCGCGGGAGTGATGGTGCGGCACCTGCGGCTGCCCGAGGCGCGGGTGATCGTCACCTTCCGCGAGATGACACATGCGGCGAACGTCGAACTGACGGCCGGGCCCGAGTACTTCGTGGAGCTGAACTCCCGCTTCAAACGCCACCGCCACGACATCGGCGCCGCCCTCGCCCACGAGGTCACCCATGTCTGGCTGCACCGCCTCGGCCTGGCGTTCGACGGCACCCGGGCCAACGAGATCCTCACCGACACCGCCACCACCTATCTGGGCGCCGGCTGGCTGCTGCTGGACGCGTTCCGGCAGGACGCCCTCACCTCGCAGAAGCTCGGCTATCTGACCCCGGAGGAGTTCGGCTACGTGCTGGCCAAGCGGGCGCGGCTGTTCGGGGAGGACCCGGCGATCTGGTTCACCAGCCCGCAGGCGTACGAGGCCTACGAGCGGGGACGGAAGGTGGCCGACCGGGACGAGGAGATGCCGCCGCTGGCGGCGGCGCCGTGGCTGGAGCGGCGGCGCTATGTGCGCGACCGGCGGCACGGGCAGGGCGGCGGCACCGACGCCGGCCCGGGCGCCGCCGGGTACTCCTTCGAGCCGGGCGACGGCTCGGCGCTGCGGGTCTCCTTCCCATGCCCCACCTGCCGGGTGCGGGTGCCGGTACGCGGACATGTGCGGGCCCGGTGCGGGCTGTGCGGCTCGGTGTGGCCCTGCGACACCTAGGCAGCCCCGGCCCGTCCCTTCCGCCGCAGCTTCTCGTGGCGGGGCGCGCCATGGCGTAGGTTCGGAGGATGAGCCCTTCCATTGCCACCAACACCCGGGTCGGGGTCGAGGAACTGCTGGAGTTCGTGCGGCCCCGGCACCGGGCCATCCTGCTGACGCGCC
Organism: Streptomyces sp. B15; assembly: GCF_018070605.1. Classification (NCBI taxonomy): domain Bacteria; kingdom Bacillati; phylum Actinomycetota; class Actinomycetes; order Kitasatosporales; family Streptomycetaceae; genus Streptomyces; species Streptomyces sp. B15. The sequence goes on along the minus strand of NZ_JAGPXJ010000042.1, from coordinate 23,690 downwards.
GGGCGGACGGCACACCGCAGGCGTCGCCGCTGACGTGCGGGGTCGACGCCGAGGGCCGGATCGTCGTCGCGACGTACCCGGAGCGCGCCAAGACGCACAACGCGCGGCGCGACACCGCGGTGAGCGTGATCGTGCTGTCCGACGAGTGGAACGGGCCGTGGGTGCAGATCGACGGGGAGGCCGAGGTCCTGGACGTGCCCGAGGCGGTGGAGCCGCTGGTCGAGTACTACCGGTCCGTCTCCGGTGAGCACCCGGACTGGGACGAGTACCGGACGGCCATGCTCAAGCAGGGCAAGTCGCTGATCCGGGTGACGCCGCGCAGGTGGGGGCCGATCGCCAAGGGCGGGTTCCCGGCCCGGCTGGCTTCCTGAGGGCGCTGCCGACCCCCCGGGCCCCCTGCCGCAGACGGGGTCGGCCGAACGTCCCAGGCGTCAGGCAACAGGCGTCAGTCGAGTGACGACAGACACGGGGCCAGCTCCTGTGCCGCAACCTGGCCGTACGCGTCACGCAACCGGCGCGCCAGCAGGCCCCGGTCCAGGGCGTAGGTCTGGGTGCCGGTCACCTCCAGTGCCGTGGTCGCCAGGGCACTGCCGAGCCGGGCCGCGCGTTCGTGGCCGAGGGCCCGGGCGAGACCCGCCAGGAAACCCGCGCGGAACGCGTCGCCCGCGCCGGTCGGGTCGACGGTGGCGGACGGTTCCAGGGGCACGGCGGGGACGTCGAGGGGGCGGACCCCGACCCGCTCGATGTGCACCCCGTCGGCGCCGCGGGTGGTGATCCAGGTGCCGACGCGGCCGAGGATCTGCTGCTCGGTCCATCCGGTGCGCTCCTGGAGCAGCACCGCCTCGTAGGCGTTGGTGAACAGATACGCGGGTGAGGCCAGCAGCGCCCGTACACCGTCGCGGTCCAGGACGGCGAGCTGCTGGGAGATGTCGGCGGCGAACGGGACGCCCAGTTCGGCGCATTCGCGGGTGTGGCGCAGCATCGCCTCGGGGTCGTCGGGGGCGACGACGACCAGGTCGAGTCCGCCGGTGCGGCGCGCCACCTCATGCAGCGAGATGTGACGGGCCTCGCTCATGGCGCCCGGGTAGAAGGAGCCGATCTGGTTGTGGTCGGCGTCGGTGGTGCACACGAAGCGGGCGGTGTGGCGGCTGCCGCTCACGTGCACGGAGTCGGTGTCGACGCCGTGCTCCTTGAGCCACAGCTGGTAGTCCGTCCAGTCGCTGCCCGCCGCCCCGACCAGCACCGGGGTCAGTCCGAGCCCGCCGAGGCCGAAGGCGATGTTGGCCGCGACCCCGCCGCGCCGGATCTCCAGCTCCTCCACGAGGAAGGAGAGCGAGACCGTGTGCAGGCTGTCGGGCAGGAGTTGGTCGCTGAAGCGGCCGGGGAACGTCATCAGGTGGTCCGTGGCGATCGAACCTGTCACGGCTATCCGCACGGGAATCTCCTTGCCGGCTGGAAGCTTTGCGGTGGGGGTGGGGGTCGGATGAGGGTCAGGCCGGGTCCGCGCCGGGGCCGGGCGGGTGACCGCTGCGGGCGCCGAACCACTCGATCCAGTTCATGGCGAAGAACGCGTCGCCCGAGACCTTCAGCCGGCCGCCCACGAACGCGTCGGTGCCCTTCAACTCCCCCACCGCCAGTGCCACCAGATCGGGCAGCGCCACGCCGATGGTGGCGTCGGGTGCGCCGTCGAGCGTGGCGGGAGTGGTGCAGGTCCCCCGGCACACGACGACATAGCGGTGCCGTACGCCGAGCGGGGTGTCGATCTCGTAGTGGAAGGTGCCGGAAGCGCGCCCGGCGCGCCGGGGGCTGAACCGGGCGCGGAACCATTCGAAGACCAGGTCCAGCAGCGCCTCCACCTCGTCGGGCGGCGGCGAGGGGGTGGCGGCCGTGCTGGAGCGGGCGATGTTGCGCAGTTGGTGGAACATCGCCTCGCGCGCGGTCACGACACCGCCTTGGCGCCGCCGTCGCGGACCGTGTGCTCCAGCAGTACGGAGGCGTCCTTGTCGCCGTCGCCGGCCGCGTTGACGTCGGCGAAGCGCTCGCGTACGGAGTCGAGGACGGGCAGCGGCACACCGGCCACCGCCGCGTCGCCGAGGGCGAGGCGCAGATCCTTCTCCATCAGCGTGGAGCGGAAGAACGCGGGCTCGTAGCTGGCCTTGCGCATCAGTTCGGCGCGGAAGCGCAGTACCACCGAGCTGAATCCGCTCTCGGCGACGGAGGCCAGCAGCCGGTCGCGGTCCAGCCCGGCGGCGACGCCGTAGGCCACCGCCTCGGCGAGGGAGGCCACCTGCGCGCCGAGCAGCAGGTTGAAGATGAGCTTGAGGGTGGCGGCGGTGCCGGGTGCTCCGAGGTGGACGACCTGCGCGCCGAGGGTGTCGAGGATGTCGCCGACCCGGGCGATGTCGCTCTGCTCGCCGCTGGTGTAGACGCGCAGCTTGCCCTCACGGGCCTGGAAGGGGTTGCCGACCACGCACGCCTCCACCCGGCGCAACCCGAGCCGGTCGAGCCGCTGCGCGCACTCGCGCGCGTACGCGGGCGAGACGGTGGAGGTGTCGACGACCACGGCGCCCGGCGCCAGCACCTCGGCCACCTGCCCGAAGAGCACCTCTTCGACGGCCGCCTCGTCGGCCAGGCTGAGCAGCACGACGCCGTGGCCCTTCGCGGCCTCGGCGGGACTCGCGGCCACCGTGGCGCCCGCCTCGGCCAGCGGCGCCGCCTTGGCGGCCGTGCGGTTGTGGACGGTCAGGGTGCGTCCCGCCGCCAGGAGCCGGTGCGCCATGCCGCCGCCCATGTTGCCCAGACCGACGAAGGCCAGCGGTTCCCCGGTGGCGGACCCGGGGCTCGGCCGGTCGGCCGCGTCCTGTGCCGCGGTCCCGGTGCCTGCCGCGGGCGTCGGTGGCAGGTCGTGGACGGTCTCGGTGACGACCATCTCACCGCCCCGCCGGAAAGGCTGCAGCCTGCGCCGGTTCTCGACGTGGGCCTCGCTCAGCTCGAACGCGCGGAAGGAGGGCTCGTCGGCCCAGTCGGTGAAGACGTAGTAGACGTGCTCGTCGTCGACCGAACGCACCAGTTTCTGGCCCCGGTTGGCGGGCTCGCGCGCGATGCCGGTGGCCACCTGGCGCCAGGTGCGCTCGAACTCCTGCCGCCTGCCGGGGTGGACCTCCATCCGCAGCATGACGCGGAACGGTGGCCGGGAGTCAGCTTCCATGGTGCGGCCTCCAATGCGTGGGATCGCCCTCCACGGTCGCCGTCCGCGCTCGACATCCGATCGAGGCACGCTCCGGACCGGGCGGCGGGCACCGGCGGGCAGGCGGCTCAAGTCTTGCTCGAGGGCGTCTTTCTACGCTCGGTGCAGACCCCGACCCCGGAGAGATCACGCCATGGCACACATTCCCGACGGGGGCCTCACCGGCGCCCCGGACGCTGCTCGCGGGTCCGCCCCGGGAGAGGCCCCGCCGCCCGCCACCACCGCAGCCGCCACCACGGCGACCACCGGCGAGGACGGCACCGCTGCCGCGCCCTCGCCCATGGTGCGCGGCTGGCCCGTCGTCGCGCTGCGGACAGTGGCGACGCTCTTCTTCCTGCTCCTGCTGATCCAGCCGGTGCTGGCCGGCATGTTCATCAGCGGCGATGTCGATCTGCTCAAGCTGCACGAGACCAATTCGTTCGTCATCTCCATCACCAGCTGGTTCCAGGTGCTGGCGGCCGTGCTGGTGTGGCGGCCGGGCCGCGGCCCGCTGTGGCCGATCGGGGCCACCGTGCTGCTGAGTTTCACCGTCGTCATGCAGGACGGCTGGGGGTACGCGCGCGAACTGGACCTGCACATTCCGGTCGGAGTGTTCATGGTGGCCGCCTCCACCGCCCTGCTCCACTGGGCCTACGGGTACCGGCCGGGACGCGGGAGGCGTGGATGAGCGCGCCGCGCGAACCCGAGGAAGCCGGCGGGCCGGGCCCGATGCGCGGCGGCCCGGGCCGGCGGCGCTTCCTCGCGCTGGCCTCGGGCGCGGGAGCGGCCGCCGCGCTGGGCGGGACCGCCGGATGCGGTGCGCCGGGCCCCGGTGACGAGGTCGCCGGTGAACTGCTGCGCAGCAGCGCCGAGCTGCCCGAGCCCTTCCAGGTACCGCTGCCGGTGCCGCCGGTGGCCGAGCCGGTGCGTACGCGGGGCGGCGCGACCGTCCACGAGGTGGAGCAGCGCACGGCGCGCCAGGAGATCCTGCCGGGCCTCAAGACCGAGGTGTGGGGGTACGACGGGCGCTTCCCCGGCCCCACCTTCGTCGGCGAGTCGGGTCGTGAGCTGCGGCTGCGGGTACGCAACAAGCTCGCGCTGCCGACCTCCACCCATCTGCACGGCGGCGTCCAGAAGCCGGAGTTCGACGGGCACCCCACCGATCTGGTGCTGCCATCCGGTTTCCCCGATCCGCGCAAGAGCCACGGGCACGGGAAGCACAGCATGGTGAAGCCCTCCGAGTGGACGGTCTCGCGCGGCGACAAGGAGTACGTGTATCCGCTCGACCAGCCGGCGGCCACGCTGTGGTACCACGATCACCGGATGGACTTCAGCGCTCCGCAGGTGTGGCGGGGGCTGGCCGGGATGTTCCTGATACACGACGACGAGGAGACCGGGCTGCCGCTGCCCGCGGGCAGCCGGGACGTTCCGCTGATGATCTGCGACCGGGCCTTCGAGGAGGACGGCTCGCTGCGCTACCCCTCGCTCGACCCCTCGCTGACCAAGGAGCCCGGCGTGCGCGAGGCGTACATGGAGGGGGTGATGGGCGATGTCGTCCTGGTCAACGGGGCGCCCTGGCCGGAGCTGGAGGTCAGCGCCGAGCGGTACCGCTTCCGTGTCCTCAACGCCTCCAACGCGCGCCGCTACCGGCTCACCCTCGATCCCGGCCCCCGCCAGGGTGCCGCGTTCGTCCAGGTCGGCAGCGACAGCGGGCTGCTGGACGCGCCCCGCTCGCACGAGGCGCTGCCCGTCTCGCCCGCCGAGCGGTTCGATGTCGTCGTCGACTTCGGGGCGTATCCCGTGGGGTCGCTGGTGCGGCTCGTCAACACGCTGGGCAGTGGCGGCACCCGGGATGTGATGCGGTTCCGGGTGACCCGGAAGGCCGGCCGGGACGGCGCCCCGAAGGTGCCCGGGCGGCTGGCCGACCTGCGGAAGCTGCGGGCCGGGCAGGCGGTGGCCGAGCGGCAGTTCGACTTCCGCCTCAAGCAGGTCGACGGGATGCGGATGTGGACCGTCAACGGCAAGCCGTACGACCCCGGCGCGCCGCTCGCCAGGCCCCGGCTCGGCACCGTGGAACGGTGGCGCTTCACCAGCGACTTCCACCATCCGGTCCACCTCCACCTGGCGCACTTCCAGGTGTTGGCCAGGGGCGGGAAGTCGCCGTCGGCCACCGACGCGGGATGGAAGGACACGGTGGATGTGCGGCCGTACGAGGTGGTGGACGTCCTCGTACGGTTCTCCGGGTACCGGGGGCGGTACATGTTCCACTGCCACAACCTGGAGCACGAGGACATGGCGATGATGGCGGACTTCCGCGTGGTGTGAGCACCTGCGACCGAGGGCCCGGGCCGTGGTGACAGCCGGCTCCAGCGAAGGCCGACCCGTCTCCTAGGCGGGTCGGCCACCGTCTTCCTCGTCATGTTGGCGGCGGAAGGGGCTGGGGCTGCGATGCGGGTACTGTTCACCACCTGGGCCTGGCCCTCACATCTGTACGCACTGGTGCCACTGGCGTGGGCCTGCCGCAGCGCGGGCCACGAGGTGCTGGTCGTCAGCCAGCCGGAGCTGCTGCCCCTCATCGAGCGGACGGGGCTGCCGGGCGCCGCCGTCGGCAAGGACGTCGACGGGGTCGGCATGGTGCGCGGCTATGTGCTGCCGAGCCAGGACGATCCGACCGGCGACCAGCGGGCACCGCGCGGCGGCAAGGGGCCGCGGGCGCTGCGGATGTTCACCGCGCACGCCGACTCGATGGTCGACGGGGTGACGCGGACGGCCCGCGAGTGGGGCGCCGATGTGGTGGTCTCCGAACCGACGGCGCTGGCGGGGCCGCTGGCCGCCGCCGCTGCCGGGGTGCCGGCGGTGCGGCTGCTGTACGGCGCCGATCTGATGGCGCGGGCCCGCGCCCTGCTGCCACAGGCGCTGGCGCCGCTGGCCGAACGGGTGGGGGTGGATCCGGAGGGCTACCACCCGTTCGGGGACTTCACCATCGACCCGTGCCCGCCGGGATTCCAGGCCCCCGCCCCGGCGGAGCACCCCCGGGTGCCCATGCGGTACGTGCCGTTCAACGGGCCCGGCACCCCGCCCGATCCGCCGCTTGCCCCACCGCGCGACGGCCACCGCAGGATCGTCGTCACCTGGGGGCACACGATGGCGCGGCTGGACCCCGCGCTGTTCCTGGCCGGGCACACCGCGCGGGCGCTGGCCACGCTGCCGGACACGGAGCTGGTGCTGGCCGTCACCGCGGCGCAGCGCCCGCTGCTGGGCCGGGTGCCCGACGGCGACAGGGTCCGGGTGGTGGTCGACGCACCGCTGCACACGCTGCTGGGCGGCGCCGGCCTGGTGGTCGCGCACGGCGGTGCGGGCACCGTGCTCACCTCGCTGCGCGCGGGTCTGCCGATGCTGCTCGTACCCCAGTTGCCCGATCATGCCGGGCACGCGGCGCGGGTGCTGGCGGCCGGCGCCGGTGAGGTGCTCACCAGGGACGAGGCCGACGCCGAACGGCTTCGTGAGGAGGCGGCCGGGCTGCTGGACCGCACACAGGGCGCCGGGCGGCGCGAGGCGGCGCGGACGCTGCGCGACGGGATGCTGGAGCAGCCCGCGCCCGCCGCGGTCGTCGGTGAACTGGAGAAGCGGGTGGTCGCATGTGCGGCATAGCGGGCTGGATCGACTTCGCGCGGGAGATGAGCGAGGAGGGCAGCACCGTCCGGGCCATGGCCGGCACCCTCGCCAACCGGGGCCCCGACGACGAGGCGGTGTGGACCGACGCGGACGCCGCGCTGGGGCACCGCAGGCTCGCCGTCATCGACGTCGACGACTCCACCCAGCCGATGACCGCCGAGCACGACGGGCGCACCCTCGCCGTCCTGGTGCACAACGGCGAGGTCTACAACTACCGCGAGGTGCGGGCCGAGTTGACGGCACGGGGGCACCGTTTCCGTACCGCCGGTGACACCGAGGTGGTGCTGCGGGCCTATCTGGAGTGGGGGCCCGAGTGCGCCCGGCGGCTGGAGGGCATGTTCGCCTTCGCCGTGTGGGATCCGCGCAGCCGGCAGCTGCTGCTGGCCCGCGACCGGCTGGGCATCAAGCCGCTGTACTACGCGCGAACGGCGCAGGGGCTGCTCTTCGGCTCCGAGCCCAAGGCGCTGCTGGCGCACCCGTCGCTGGAGTGCGTGGTGGACGCGGAGGGGCTCGCCGAGCTGCTGGCCTACATCGCGACACCGGGGCACGCCGTCTACCGCGGCATCCGCGAGCTGCCCGCCGGGCACACCGCGCTCCTGCGGGAGGGCGCCGGCGGTGCCGTGCTGCGCGAGTCGCGCTACTGGTCGCTGCCCAACCACGCGCACCCGGATCCGCTGGAGCGCACCGTGGAGACGGTGCGCGGGCTGCTCCAGGAGTCGGTCAGCGATCATCTGGTGGCCGATGTGCCGCTGTGCACGCTGCTGTCGGGCGGTGTCGACTCCAGTGCGCTGGCCGCCTTCGCGGCCCGCTCGGGTTCCGGGCGGCCGCGCACCTTCGCGGTCGACTTCGAGGGGCACACCGAACGGTTCCGCAAGGACTTCTGGCACGAGGACCCTGACGCGCCCTACGCCGCCGAGGTCGCCCGGCACGTGGGCACCGACCACGAGCCCGTCGTGCTGCGTACCGCCGATCTGGCCGACCATGTGGTGGACGCGGCGGCGCTGCGCGCCCAGGATCTGCCCCGGCCCATCCCCGACATGGACCGTTCGCTGTATCTGCTGCTGCGCGCGGTACGGCAGCGCTCGACGGTGGCGCTGATGGGTGAGGTCGCCGACGAACTCTTCGGCGGCTACCAGTCCTTCCGCGATCCCACGCTGGTGGACACCGCCAACTTCCCCTGGGTGACGATGGGCCTGCGGGTCGCACCGCACGGGATGAGCACAGGGCTGCTCGACCCGGGCCTGCTGCGCAAGATCGACGTGCCGGGCTACTCGGCGCAGCGCTGGTCCGAGACCGTCGCCGAGGTACCCGACGTACCCGGGGAGTCGGAGACCGAGCGGGTGATGCGGCGGGTCGGCCACGCCCATCTGACGCGCTGGCTGCCGCTGCTGCTGGCCCGCGACGACCGGCTGAGCATGGCCGTGGGCCTGGAGTTGCGGGTGCCGTACTGCGACCACCGGCTGGTGGAGTACGTCTACAACATTCCCTGGGCGATGAAGACCGCCGACGGCCGGGAGAAGAGCGTGCTGCGCTCCGCCGTCGCCGACCTGCTCCCCGAGTCGGTCACCCAGCGCCGCAAGAGCCCCTTCCCGATCACCCAGGACCCGCACTACGGGCAGGTGCTGCGGCGGCGCTTCAACGCGGTCGTCGCCGATCCGGCGAGCCCCGTGAGGCCGCTGCTGGACGGACCGGCGTGCGCCGAACTGGCCGCCGAGGACAGGCCGATCGCGGTGGACGGGTGGGGCGAGCGGCGCAACGTCGAGATGGTGCTCCAGCTCGACGCGTGGCTGCGCCACTACCGGGTGCGGCTGGACCTGTGAGAGCCGACGGAGCGAGGGAAGAGGGGCGAGATCGATGCTGTTGAGCGATCAGCTGAAGGAGCTGGCCGCGCCGGTGCTGGAGAAGGTGCGGGCCCACCCGTTCTGGTCGGGGCTTCGGGACGGCTCCCTGCCGGGCGAGTCACTGACGTACTTCGTGGAGCAGGACACCGGGCATCTGCTGCCCGCCTACGCACGGGCGCTGGCCCGCACGGCGGCGGCCGCCGAGCAGGACGCGCACACGGCGCTGCTGGGCCGCTCGATCACCGGCACGCTGGAGGCCCGCGACCGGCTGCGCGAGAAGTACGCGGAGCTGGCGGACGGTCTCGGGCTGCCCGGGCCGGGGCACGGAACACCGTCGGTCGGCCCGGTCACCCACGCGCACTGCGCGTTCTTCAACGCCTCCAGCGCGGCGTCCTTCACCGCGGGCGTCGGGGCGCTGCTGCCGATGGTGTGGTTCAACTTCCAGGTCTCCGACGATCTGCTGGAGCGCCACACGGCCGGCTCCCGCTACGCGAAGTGGATCGAGGCGTACCACCCGGGTCCGGGCTACGGCTATGCGGTGCGGGCCTTCATGGGGCTGGCCGACGAACTCGGCGAGACGGCCTCTCCGGCCGAACGCGACCGGCTGGTCGCGCACTTCCGCACCGGTATCCGCCACGAGTGGGCGTTCGCCGAGTCCGCGTGGGAGCGCCCCGAATGGCCCGTGTGACCGGCGCGTCCGTCGTGCCCGTACGCCCCTGCCCCCCTCCCGTATCCGATCACCGCAACCCGAAGGGACAACCGTGAGCACTCAGACCCCGCCCAGGTATCCGTTCGCCTGGACCCCGCCCATGCAGGTGCCCGAAGCGCTGCGGCATGTGCACAGCAGCTCCGCGATGGAGGTGACGCTGCCGAGCGGGGACGTGGCGACGCTCGTGACCCGCTACAAGGACGTGCGCGCCCTGTTCGCCGACAAGCGTCTGTCCCGGAACATCGCACGCCCCGACTGCGCGCGCATCTCCAAGGACAACGACCTGTTCATGGACCCGGAGATCGACCCGGACCCGCCCAAGCACACCCAGGTGCGCTCGCTGGTGACCAAGGCGTTCACCGCCCGCCGGATCGAGGCCCTGCGGCCGTATGTGCAGCAGGTCGCCGACGAGCTGCTGGACGAGATGGCCGCCGGTCCGCAGCCGGTGGAGCTCAACGAGGCGCTGGCCTTCCCGCTGCCGATCAAGGTGATCTGCAAGCTGCTGGGCGTACCGGCGGAGGACCGCGACCAGTTCCGCGCCTATGTGGACGGCTTCCTGTCCGTGACCAAGCTGCCGCCCGAGGAGGTCGGGCAGTGCCGCCAGAACCTGTGGAAGTACCTGGGCGACCTGATCGACGCCAAGCGGGCCGCTCCCGGTGACGACCTGGTCAGCGAGCTGATCCGGGTCCGCGACGAGGAGGACAACCGGCTCAACGACCACGAGCTGCACTTCTGGTGCCAGGGGCTGCTCATCGCCGGCTATGTGACCACCGCCAGTCAGATCGGCACCGGCACCGCCGTGCTGCTGCACCACCCGGAGCTGGTGCGGCAGATCCAGGCGGACTGGTCGCTGGTGCCCTCCACGGTGGAGGAGCTGCTGCGCACCCAGATCATGGGCTCCTCGGTCGGCACCATGCGCTACGCCGTGGAGGACATCCCCCTCTCGGACGGCTCGGTCATCAAGAAGGGCACCAGCGTGCTGCTGTCGGAGGAAGGGGCCAACATGGACCCCGAGGTCTTCGACAACCCCTTCGAGCTGGACATCCGCCGCCAGGAGAACCACCACATGACGTTCGGGGCCGGCATCCACTACTGCGTGGGCGCCGCACTGGCCCGGATGGAGCTCCAGGTGGCCACGGAGTCGCTGCTGCGCCGCTTCCCCGACATCCGGCTGGCGGCCCCCGCCGAGGAGCTGCCGCGGGCGCTGGGCGGGTTCATGGAGGGCTTCACCGAGATTCCTGTGGAGTGGTGACATGCTCCGTGTGACCGCGAACTCCGAGACCTGTGCGGTCAGCAGCCTGTGTGTCTACCGGCTGCCCGGCGTCTTCGACCAGGACGAGGACGGACTGGTCGTGGTCCTCGACGAGACCCCTGACGGGGAGCTCCACGAGGAGGTCCGCCGGGCGGCCCGGGGCTGTCCGACGAAGTCCATCCGGGTGACGGAGGAATGACCCTGCGGACCGGCCCCGCCACCCGCCTCCCCGCGAGCCGGGACCGGTCCGCACACCGTTGTCCTTGCCGTCCGGCGGTGTCCCGGCAACCGGCGGCCCACTGCCGTCCGCCGGTCTACTGGCGGATGACGTGCGGCAGGAACCGCGCGTACTCGTCCGTGACCGGCCCCGCCGACTCGCGGATGCCCAGCCCCGCCGCCTCACCGTCGACGACCCAGGTGCCGAGCACCGTGCGGTTGCCGTCGAAGTCCGGCAGCGGGCACAGGGCCTGGTAGCAGCACGGCTCGCCCCGTACCGACGGCTCGGTCCCGGGCTGGTGCAGGGTGACCCCGGCGCCCTCGCGGCCCAGCAGCGGCTTGGCCGCCCATCCGGTGGTGGCCGCCAGCTCGCGCGGCCCGTCCAGATAGGCGGGCAGCAGATTGGGGTGGCCGGGGAACAGCTCCCACAGGATGGCCAGCAGCGCCTTGTTGGACAGCAGCATCTTCCAGGCCGGCTCGATCCACAGCGTGGTGCCGGTGCCGCCCCCGTTGTCGAGGGTCTCCAGCACATGCGGGCCGAACCTGTCGGAGGCCAGCCACTCCCACGGGTAGAGCTTGAAGCAGGCGCGGATGAACTTCAGCCGCTGGTCGACGAACCGGCCCGACAGCCGGTCCCAGCCGATCTCCTCCACCGGTATCGCGACGGTCTCCAGGCCCGCCTGCTCGGCCGTCTCCTGGAGGTAGGCGACGGTCATCAGGTCCTCGCCCAGTTCGTCGCGCGCCGAGTGGGCGAAGTGCACGGGTGCGCCCGGCGGCAGCAGCGCCGCCTGCTTCTTCCACGTGTCGACCAGCCGCTCGTGCAGCGAGTTCCACTGGTCGGCGCCGGGAAAGCGCTCCTCCATCCAGAACCACTGCGGAGAGGCCGCCTCGACCAGCGAGGTGGGGGTGTCCGCGTTGTACTCCAGCAGCTTCGCCGGCTCACCGCTGCCGTCGTAGCGCAGATCGAACCTGCCGTAGAGGCTGGGCAGTTCGTCGCGCCGCCGCCAGCTCTCGGCGACCCGGGCCATCAGGGCCGGGTCGGTGATGCCCAGTTCGGCGAACCGGCCCTGCTCCACGATGTGCGCGGCGGCCCGCAGACACATCTCGTGCAGCTCCTCCACGACCTCCTCGAGGGCCTCGACCTCGGGCAGGGTGAAGGCGTAGTAGGCGCTCTCGTCCCAGTAGGGGCGCAGCGAGCCGTCGGGGTACCGCGTCAGCGGATAGATGCAGCCCTGCTCCTCGACGGTCTCCTGCCAGCCGGGGCGCGGAGCGAGGGTGTGGCGTTCCACTCGGGGCGTCTCCTCTCCTGAGCCGCGCCCGTCTCAGCCGCCGTACCCGCCGCCACCGCTGCTGCCGTCGTCATCGTCGTCGCATCCGAAGCCGGCCCGTTCGACGGCCGCGGCGTGGATGAACGTACCGCCCTTCGCGCGGCCCTTCGCCTCCCGGCCGCCGTAGTACCAGACGTCCTCCCGCCCCTCGGCGCCCCCGGCGGCGGGAAAGGCCGCGGTCCTGGCCGAAGCGCCGGCGCCGCCGGTCTCGCACTGGCTCGGGGGCAGGACGCGGTAGCCGCGCACCGCGTCGTAGCTGTCGGGGTCCACGCACCGCCGGTCCGGCTCCGAGGAGTACCCGGACAGCGCCACCGCGAGGGCGCCCATGCTGCCGAGTACGACGGTCGAGGAGCGCAACTTGCGCCGGCGGCCCTGTCCGGCGTCGCTGTCGGTGCTGCGCGGCTTCGGCGTGACGGTCATGCGGTGCCCCCTGTGCACAACGGAGATTCAACTGCCGCGCACACCCTAGTGGGTGTCGACGACCTCCTCGATCAGGCGTTCGCAGCCGGTGATGTAGTGCCGGGCCGCCTCGGGGGTGACGAGGGCGCGGTCTTGCACCGCCGCATCGCGCAGGCGGTGCAGTCCGTCGAAGACGGCGACCAGCCCCGCCGGGGCCCCGCCCAGCTGCAGCCGGCTGCGCAGCGCGCGGTCCGCCGCGGCCGGTGCCTCCTCGCCGGGGCGGGGGACGATCGGCGGCAGGACAGCGGCCAGCATCCCGGCCGTCGTCGCCCAGGCCGTCACCAACGCCGCCGTGGGCGAGGCCTCGACGGTCTCCCACGCCTCGTGGAAGGCCGTCCGACGCGGGTCCGCCGCCGTCCGCTGCGAAGGCGGGGGCAGCGGTCGGGAGGGCGCCGGATCCCCGGCGGGCGCCGGACGGGGGGCAGGCGCGGGGGACGGCGGTGCGGGCGAGGGCGACGGCCCTTGGGGGCGCGGACCCGGTTGGGGCCGGTCCCTGGCCGGGGGCGCGGCATACGGACCGGCGCCGGGTTGCGGCTGCTGCGGGACACTCCAGGGGCTGGGCGCCGGCTCTCGGGGCGCGGCGGGCTGCTGCCGCAACTCCTCGGCCCGCTGGCGCAGCTGCCGTGCCTCCGTCTCGAACTCGATGGCTCCGGCGGGGGTTTCGATCCGCGTCATACGGGCGAAGGCCTCCCGCAGATACGCGCGCAGGCACCAGGCCACCGTAAGTGTCACCAGCGGCCAGATCACGGCCTCGACGTACCTGAGAACGAGCTCGGCCACATCCATGGGGATCATCTTGGCCCGCAGCGCAGCCGCGCGCACGCGAACGGGCCCGGCAGCCTCGCACGCTGCCGGGCCCTGTCCGAAGCGGTCCGGGGCCGGCCGGGGCGGCCCCGGACCGGTCAGGTACGCGGATACAGGGCGCGCACCGCCTCCCGCAGCGCCGCCTTCGGGTCGGCGGCAGCCCCTTCGGAGCGCCAGGCGACGAATCCGTCCGGCCGCACGAGCACGGCGCCGTCGTCCGCGATGCCGTGCGACTCGGCAACCGAGCGGCCACCGGGGGCCGTCAGTATGGCGCCGGGACCGCCCACCCGGTGGGCGTCCACCCGCACACCGGTGTCGGCGGCCACGGCAGTGGCCGCGTCGACCCACGGCTGACCGCCCTCGGCGGTCAGGAGTACCGGCGCCCGGCCGTACAGGTCGAGGGAGGAGATCCGCTCCCCGGCACGGTCGAGCTCGATGTGCGGGGCCCGGGTGCCGGGCTCACCGCGCAGGCCGTGCGGGGGAACCGGCGGACCGTCGCCGTAGCGGTAGCCGAAGACCGTGGTGCTGTACGCCTCCGCGGGGTCGGGGCCCTCCCCTTCGCCGTCGCCGTCGGGACCGGTGCGCTCCTGCATCATGCCCAGGGCCTGCTGGAGCGTCATCCAGGCGACCGGGTGGCGCTCCGCCTGGTAGGTGTCCAGCAGTTCGGGTCCCGACTCGCCGTCGAGGACGGCGGCCAGCTTCCAGGCGAGGTTGTTGGCGTCCTGGATGCCGAGGCTGGCGCCGAACCCGCCGGTGGGCGGCACCAGATGGGCCGCGTCACCGACCAGGAAGACCCGCCCTCTGCGGTAGTCGCGGGCGACCTGGGCGCCGATGATGAAGCTCAGCCACTTGGCGCCGCCGGCGGGCAGTTGGGGGACGATGCGCACCTCCAGATCCCGCTGGCCGATGGCGGCACGGACGAGGCCGATCGCCTGCTCCTCGGTGACGGTCTCCAGCGTCTCGCCCTCGGGCATGGCGGTGGCGAAGATCCACCGCTGTTTGCCGTCGTGCGCGAACAGGATGGTGGAGGGCGCGGGCTTGTCCAGGTAGCAGACGCCGACGTCCCGGCCCCGTGCCGCCTGGCTCAGGTCCGCCTCGAAGAGCACCGAGAGGGTGGTGGCGAACTCGCCGGGTCCGTCCGCGACGATGCCCAGTTCCTGACGGATGGGGCTGCGGCTGCCGTCGGCCGCGACGAGGTACGCCGCGCGCACGGTGCGCTCCTGACCGGTCGCGGTGTCCCTGAGAACGGCGGTGACCCCGTGGTCGTCCTGGGTGAAGGAGACCAGCTCGGTGCCGAAGGCCAGCTCGGCGCCGAGTTCGGTGGCCCGGCCGCGCAGCAGGTGTTCGAGCCGGTCCTGGTCGATGGGTGCCCACTCGCAGGGGCTGACGCCGCCGGTGGGGTCGGGCTGGTCGGTGGGGCCGCTGAACATCTCCGGACCCGCCAGTGTCTCGGCGCGGATCATCAGCAGCTTGCTGAAGTCGGTGGCCAGGCTCGCCTCGGACCAGATGGGGCCCTCCAGTCCGACCTGCCGGTACAGCTCGACCGTGCGCGGGTTGACGCCGCGCGAGCGCGGGTGGCTCAGTGTGTCGGGGTGGCGTTCGACGACGAGCGAGCGGATGCCGTGCCAGCCGAGGAACACCGCGGTGGACAGTCCTGTCACCGCGCCTCCCACGACCAGTACCGGAACCTGCTGCGGGGCCTGCTGGGTGTCGCTCATGGGGTACGGACTCCTCTCCTCGGGCGGCGCGCTCAGCCGGCCTTGCGGCAGATCACGAGGGTGTCGTAGTCGCTCAGCGGCAGCACCTCGGTGGAGGCGAACCCGGCGCGCTCGGCGTGCGCGACGGCCTCGGAGACCGGGTACTCGGAGCCGCCGTCGGTGACCAGCAGCATGTCGAGGCTGATCACGAGGTTCTCGACGTGGTCGGGCTCGTCGTCCAGCATCCGGTCGTAGATCAGCAGGGCGCCGCCCGGGTTGACGGACTGGTACGCCTTGGCGACCAGCTCGCCGCGCTGCTTCTCGTCCCAGTCGTGCAGCACATGCCCGAGGGTGACGACGTCGGCGCTGGGCAGCGGGTCGGTGAAGAAGCTGCCGCCGTGGAAGGTGACCTTGCCGGTCAGCCCGTACTCGGCGACCTTCTCGTCGAACAGCGGCTCCATGGGCGGCAGGTCGAAGACGTGGCCCTGCAGATGCGGCTGTGCCTTGACGATGATGGAGCACAGGTTGCCGCGGGCGCCGCCGATGTCCAGCACGGAGCTGTGTCCGCTCCAGTCGAACTTGCCCACCAGCTCCGGCCCGACCACATGGGTGAGGGCGTCCATCATGCCGACGAACTGCCGCAGGATGTGCGGGTTCCTGGTGACCTCCTCGAAGTCGCTGCCGGACTGCTGCTCGCCGGTGCGCAGCGCCTCGGAGAGCTTGCCCCAGGCGGGGTAGAGATTGCGGTTGGAGCGCTCCAGGAAGCCGCCCACGTAGGTGTGGCTGCCGCGCACCAGATAGGTGCCGGCGCCCTCCGCGTTGCCGAACCTGCCGCCCTCCTCGCGGGTGAGCAGACCCAGCGCCGCCAGCAGGTTGAGCCAGTCGCTCAGCCCGCGGCCGTGCAGACCCAGCTCCTTGCGGATCTCCTCCGGGGTGGCGGGGCCCTTCTCGGCGAGGGCGGTGAACAGGCCCAGTTCGACGGCGGTCAGCAGCGCCTTCGCGTCGCAGAACGCGTTGCTCAGCCGGATGATTCCGGCCGGGGTGCTGACATCCAGGCTGGTGTGCGTCATGCGCAGGACTCCTTCCGAAACGGCACATGGCCTGGCGCCAGGGCCGCCCCGGGAGGGTCACACCGGGAAGTTGAGCGCCCCTCGAACGGCGGTGGGGGCCCGCCCATGGCGTGCCGCGCCCCGTTCGCTCCCCGCCGTATCTCCAGCGGCCCTCTAGGGGCCGTGGCTACTCATCAGGGGTGCCGAAATCGGCCAAGCCCAGCCGTTCAGAGGGGACATGCATGTATGACGTGAAGATCCCGGTGCTGATCGTCGGCGGTGGTCCCGTCGGACTCTCCACCGCGCTGTTCAGCGGCCGGCGTGGCGTCCGCACGATGCTGCTGGAGAAGCGGGACAGCACCTCCATGCTTCCCCGCGCCCCCGGCCTGCAGGCCCGCACGATGGAGCTGTTCCGCGCCGCGGGGCTCGGGAAGGACATCCGCGCGCTGGAGAAGGGCAACTCGCACGCCTATTTCGAGGGCGGGATCATCAAGGTCGACACCTTCTCCGACATAGACAACGCCGAGCTGCTGGAGTCCCCCTCGCTGGACGGCCCGACCGTCAGCCCGGAGCGGGTCATGGGCTGCGGCCAGGACCGCTACGAGAAGGTGCTGGTCGCCAAGGCCCGTGAGTACGGCGCCGATGTGCGGTTCAACACCAAGCTGCTCTCCTTCGAGGCGGACGACGAGGGCGTGACCGCCGTCGCCGAGGAGGCCGCCACGGGCAACCGGCTGACCATTCGCGCCGACTACCTGGTGGGCGCCGACGGCGCGGGCAGCCGCATCCGGCAGGCACTGGGTGTCGAACGGGTCGGCCGCGGCACCGTCTTCAACGCGCTGAGCATCTACTTCCGCGCGCCCGAACTGGAGACGCTGCTCAAGGACCGCAAGTTCATCCTGTGCTACGCCTCGGCGGGCGGCTCCCTGATGGGGCTTTCCCGGCTGCACGGCTGCGACCCGTGGCTGGCGGCGCCCATCTACTACCCGGAGAAGGGCGAGAGGCCCGAGGACTACACCGACGAGCGGTGTGTGGAGATCGTCCGCCGTGCGGCGGGCAAGGACATCGACGTCGAGATCATGGACAAGGTGCCGTGGCAGGGCGCCCAGTTGGTCTCCGAGACCTTCCGGGTCGGCCGGGTCTTCCTCGCGGGTGACGCCGCGCATGTGCACCCGCCGGCGGGCGGCTTCGGCGCCAACACCGGCATCCATGACGCGCACAACCTGTCCTGGAAGCTGGCCGCCGTACGGGCCGGCTGGGGCACCGAGGCGCTGCTGGACACCTATGACGCGGAGCGCCGCCCGCTGGGCACCGCCATGTCCGAGCAGGCGCTGGTGCGCAACCGCATCCGGCACGGCTACGCCACCGAGCAGGACCGGCAAAACTTCGTCGACGATGTGATCATCACGCTCGGCTACCGCTACCGGTCCTCGTCCATCATCGGCGCCGAGGGCTCCAAGGTCCTCACTCCCGATCTGGAGCTGACCGGCGAGCCGGGCACCCGCGCCCCGCACGTGTGGCTGACCCGCACGGGCGCCGGGGGCGAGGAGCGGATCTCCACCGTCGACCTGTTCTGGGACGACTTCGTCCTGCTGCACGGCCCCGCCGGCGGCGCCTGGGCGAAGGCGGCGGTCAAGGCCGCCGAGCGGCTGGGGGTGCCGCTGCGCACCCACGCCGTGGGCCCGGACGAGGAGTTGCGGCCCGCGGACCGGGACTGGGCGGCGGCGTACGGGGTGGGCGCGGGCGGCGCCGTGCTGGTGCGGCCCGACGCTTTCGTCTCCTGGCGCTCCGAGGGCGACGCCTCGGCCGTCACGGACCCGGACGCGGTGCTCGACGACGTGGTGGCACGCGCCTCGGCCGCCGACGGCGCGAAGGCCGGCTCGTGACCGGGAGGTGGCTTCGTGGGTGACGATATGACGGCCCGCGCCGGTCAGGTGCTCGGCCAGGCCATGGCGTTCCAGCCGGCGAAGCTGGTGCTGGCCGGGGTACGGCTCGGCCTCTTCGGCACGCTTGCCCAGGGCCCGCTGCCCGAGGAGCGGCTGCGGCAGCGGCTGGGCCTGCATCCGCGCGGCTGCGACCACTTCCTGGCGGCGCTGGCCGAACTCGGCTTCCTGGAGCGCCGGCGGGACGGCACCTGGGCCAACGCCCGGGTGGCCGACCAGCTGCTGGTGCCCGGCGACCCGGCCTCGCTCAGCGGTTTCCTGCACCTCGCCGACCAGGTGATGTACCCGGCGTGGGAGCGGCTGGCCGACGGCCTGCGCACCGGCGAGCCGCAGGCGGCGACGTATTCCGGTGAGGACATGTTCGACCAGCTCTACGACAGCGAGGAGCACAAGGACGGGCTGGTCGGTATGGCGGAGGACGCCAGTCGCCCGCTCATCCCGGCGCTGACGGAGGTCTTCGACTGGCCGTCGTACGGCTCCGTGCTGGAGTTGGGCGGCTGCCGCGGCAACGTGCTGGCCGGCCTGGTGGCGGCCCATCCGCACCTGGACGCACGGGTCTTCGACCTGCCGCAGCTGGAGGGCGACTTCGCAGCCCATATGGCGACGTTGGGAATGGCCGGCAAGCTCGGCTTCGTGGGCGGCGACTTCTTCGCGGGGCCGCTGCCCGAGGCCGATGTGCTGATGCTGGGGCACGCGCTGGTCGACTGGAACGACGACCAGCGCGCCCAGTTGGTCAAGAACGCCTTCGCCGGAGTGCGGCCCGGTGGCGCCTTCCTGGTGTGGGACCCGGTGATCGTGCCGGAGGAGGAGAGCTATCTGCGCAACCTGTTGCGCAGCCTCAACCTCCAGCTGATGACCCCGCACGGCAAGGGGTACACGCTGGCGCAGTGCGCGGCGTGGATGCGCGAGGCGGGGTTCGACTCGGTCGAGCACCGCTCCCTCGGGCATGACGTCACCCTTGTGATCGCACACAAGAGGGCGTGATCGCCGCCTCGACCGCGCATACTCCGCTGTCCCGCCCTCCCTCCCCGGTGACGGGTAAGGGGAGGGCGGGCCGTTCTCAGGCCACCACCGCCGGGCTGGCTTCGCCCTGGGGGGCCTCGGTGACGTGGGGCAGCGTCTCGACGGCGGGCGCCTCCCGGTCGAAGGCGTCGATGGTCCTGGCGAAGTCCCGGGTGGACAGCAGCAGTTTGTAGACGATGGCGAGCTCGAAGACCAGGAGCAGCACCCCGGAGACGAGCGTGACGGCCAGCACCTGGTCGAGCAGCGGGCCGACGATGAACACCCCCATCTGGAACTCGATACCGCTGATCAGATGCGTGCGTATGCGGTGCCGCAGCAGGAAGGAGCGCATCCGCAGGTACCACGGGAAGCGGTGCCGGAACTCCTGGTGCAGGTCGATGACCGGTCGCCGGGACCGCGCCGTTTCCCGGTCCTGCTCGCCGACCTGCTCGCTCAGCTGTTCCTCGGCCGGCTCCGCGCGGTCGGAGGCCGCGTAAGTGCCGGGCCCGGCGACGCCTCCGGCGGCTGCCTGCACCGTTCCCGTCGCCGGCGCCGTACTCGGCACCGCGTGCGGTTCCGAGACCGTACCGACCGTCTCCCCGTGCGCCCTGCGCAGATCCTGCTCGACGTCGGCCTCGGGGTTGTCGCGCAGCAGGTCCTCCATGAAGGCGAGCTCGACCTGGTTCTCCGCCCGGCGGGCCGCCCGGATCCTGCCCTTGATCTGCTTGCGCATCGTGTGCCGGGTCTTGAAGATCTCCAGCGAGTTGATGTAGCGCAGGCCGTCCAGGAAGATGACCGCCGCCGCGAGCCAGACGTACCGGATGTCCTCGGTGCGCTGGTACTGCCCGGCCATCAGCGCCACGGCGCAGAACATGACGCGGACGCGGTCGAAGATGTAGTCCAGCCAGGCGCCGAAGACGGAGCCGGTGCCGGTGAGCCGGGCGGTCTTCCCGTCCATGCAGTCCAGGATGAAGCTCAGGTGGTAGACGACGGCTCCGGCCACGAGCCAGCGCCAGTCGCCCATGGCGAAGCAGGCTGCCGAGCCCAGTCCCAGCAGCAGGGCGCCCCAGGTGATCTGGTTGGGAGTGATGCGGGTGCGTGCCGTGAGCCGGACCAGCGGGGTGGCGACCGGGTCCACGAGCAACACCGTCCACCATGCGTCGCGCTTCTTCTGCGTGATGCGACGCACTTCGGACAGGGGCGGTATGTCTGAGCGCATGCTCTACTTCCTTGGATCCACAGAATGTTCATGTGAAGTCAAGAGTGCGTTCATGCAAAGTACAACCTCTTGGCTGTGCAACCTTCTTGGCCGGGTAACGGTCTTGGTTCGACAAGCGGTCGGTAGCGGTCTCGTACCCCCTCCCCCTCCCCTGCACCCGGCCCCGGGGGCGGTCGGCTCGCCCCCGGGTGCCGGCTCAGCTCACTCCGCGTCCCGCAGCCTGCGCACCTGCCGCTCCTGGATCTCGCGGCTGCGCCGGGCGAAGTCCAGAAGGAGCTCCAGTTCGGGCAGCGAGTAGCGCTCCAGGAGCGCCGCACCCTCCTCCGCGAGGGGCCCGTAGAGGTCGTCGGCACCGCGCCGGATCGCGGCGGTGGCGCGGACGACGGACTTGCGGCGGTCGTCCGGGTCCGGTTCGCGGGTGAGGTAGCCGAGCCGGGCCAGGCGGTCGAGCATCGCCGTGACGCTGCCCGTCGTCAGCCCGAGGGCGGTCCCCAGCTGGCTGGGGGTCGCGCTCTCGCGCTGGGTGAGGACGTCCAGGCAGTGCAGGTCGGTGCGGTTGATACCGAGCCGGTCGGCGGTGGCGGCGTCCACGGCCTCGGTCGCGCTCTGCAGCGCGCGGATCTGCTCACCGAGCTGTCGGCGCAGCTCGGTCTCCTTCGACTCCTGCGGCGGAGAAACCTGTTCACTTGACATACAAGTATCTCGACTCTCAAAATAAAGACCGACCGGTTAGCTTGATTGCCAAGATAGCCGGTTTCCAAGGTACTTCCACCATCGGGTTGTTGCCCGGGTTCCAGGAAGGAACACTGCGATGAGCAACCAGCACACCGAGCACACGCCGGACCTCCACACCGAGCGGGTCGAAGCCTTCTACACCAGTGTGAAACGGCTGGGCCACTGGACACGGTCCCGCACCGTCGAGGTACGCACCCGGCGCTCGGCCGTCCACCTCGACCTGCGCTCGGCGCAACTGCCCGACGGCGAGATCGAACTGCGGCTGCTGAGCGAGCGGAGCATGCTCAAGCTCCTGCTCCCCCAGGACGCCGTCCTCGACGAGAGCGAGCTGCGGCTGGTCGGACGCTGCAAGATCAAGGACCGCGAGCGGCATGTGCCGCACCACGGCCGCGTCGTCCGGCTGACCGGCACCCTCCAGCGCAGCGAGATCCGCGTCGCCCGCGGCGGCGTCGCGACCCTCAGCGCGATGTTCTCCCGCGAGTTCATCGACGACTGCCGCACCGCACACCGCGACGGCACCTGGCCGGTACTGCCCGACCCCGGCGAGCTCCACCCCCGCCCTGAAGCCGGGCGGCACCACGAGGCGGCCGCGAGCCGGTCCCGCTGAAACCTCCAAGCGCCGTCGAGCGCGCCCCCTTAGCCTCATCGTCCGGCGCCGGATGCTGCCTGGTCACGGCGTGACAGCCGGTCGGCCGGACGACCGGCCGCACCGCTCGGTACCGCGCAGGGGGCGCACTCATGACTCCGGAGCAGGCCCAGTCGTTCTTCATCGGACTCGCCGCGATCCTGGCGCTCAGCCGGCTGCTGGGCGCCGCGGCCCGCAGAATCGGACAGCCGCCCGTGGTGGGGGAACTGCTCGCGGGAGTGCTCGTCGGCCCCACCCTCTTCGACGGCGCCCTGGCCCGGCACCTGTTCCCCACCGACATCCGGCCCATGCTCGGCGCGCTGGCCGAGCTGGGCCTGGTGCTGTTCATGTTCGTCGTCGGCTACGAGCTGGACCTCGCCCGGCTCCGGGGCAGGGAACGCGTCGCGGTCAGCGTCTCACTGTGCTCCGTGCTGGTGCCGCTGAGCCTCGGCGGGCTGCTCGCCCTCCACCTCGCCGAACGCCACGCCACCGGAAGCCGGGCCGCCTTCGTCCTCTTCCTGGGCGCCGCCATGGCGGTCACCGCGTTCCCGGTACTGGCCCGCATCCTGGCCGACAGCGGACTCGGACGCACCCGGATCGGCGGCATCGCCCTGGCCGGCGCGGCGCTCGACGACATCCTCGCCTGGTCGCTGCTGGCCGTCGTCGCCGCCGTCGCGGGCGGCGGTGGCCAATGGCGGCTGCTGCTGGCTCCGGTCTACCTCGCGGCGATGCTGCTGGTCGTACGGCCCTGGCTGCGGCGGCTGTTCGAGGGTCGGCGCGGGTCCGGACCGCGGGCCGGCTGGCAGGGGTGGATGCGCGAGCACGTCACCGCGGACCAGCTGATCGTCGTACTGGGCGGGCTGCTGCTCTCCTGCCTGGCCACCGCGTGGATGGGCGCCCATTTCGTCTTCGGCGCCTTCCTGTTCGGTGCCGTGATGCCACGGGACGCCTCCCGGCAGCTGCGGCACCAGATCACCGACCGGCTGGAGTATGTGACCCGGCTGTTGCTGCTGCCGTCCTTCTTCGTCGTCGCCGGGCTCCAGGTCGACCTCTCCGGCATCGGCACCCGCGGCATGGGCGAGCTCGTACTGATCCTGCTGACCGCCATCACCGGAAAGTTCGCCGGCGCGTATCTGGGCGCCCGGCTCAACCGGGTGCCGCGCGTGCAGAGCGGGGTGCTGGCCGCGCTGATGAACACCCGCGGGCTGACGGAGCTGGTCATCCTCACCGTAGGGCTGCAACTGGACGTCATCGGCCCCGACCTGTACGGCCTGATGGTCGTCATGGCGCTGGTCACCACCGCCATGGCCGGCCCCCTCCTCCATCTGCTGGGCCGCCGCCGCGGCGGCGCTCAGGCACTGGGGGACTTCGACTTCCCCGGGGAGCACCCCAGGACCACCCCCGCCACGGGCACCCCCTCCCGCGCGGGCTGAGGCGCGGCGCGGTGGGCCGTCGGTCTCACAGCCCAGCGCATTCGGGAAGCGTGCTCTCGGCGCGGGCGATCTCCTCGGTCAGCGTATGGTCCTCGGCGATCATCGGGAGGGCTTCCGCGGCGGTGCGGAAGGCTTCCGCGACGGGCGCCGCGGGCAGTTCGACCGAGCCCATCCGCAAGGCGCGCACGGCGCCCAGGAGTTCGCAGGCCAGTACGGTGCGGTAGGCGCCGATGGCCGCCGAGGTGCTGCGGGCGGCCTGGGTGGAGAAGCTGGCGTGGTCTTCGAGGCCGCGGGAGATGACCGCGGTGCCGAGGGTGACGGGAGCGGCCGCGTGGCGCAGCCGGCTGAGGGCGTCGTGGGCCACGTACTCGAGGATCATGATGCCGGAGCTGCCGGGCGGGCCCGCCGAGAGGAAGGGCGTCAGCCCGGTGAGTTCGGGCTCCACCAGGTCGCCGAGGCGAGCGGCGGAGAGCTCGGCGA
>NZ_JAGPXJ010000041.1:0-60312 GCF_018070605.1 Streptomyces sp. B15 | reverse complement strand
CGGTATGCTCGCCGACATGGTCATGTCCTCCGCTCGTTCGTCCGCGTATGCCGCCGCGTCGGTTGCTGGTGCAACCAACTGCGCGGCTTCCCGGGCGCGGGAGGACGCGTGCCCGGGGGCGTTGCGGCTGCACCAGGCCGACGACGGCGGGCTGGCCCGGGTGCGGGTGCCCGGCGGTGTGCTCGACGTCGCGCAGGCCGCGGCCCTGCACGCGGCCGCATCCCGGCTCGGGGACGGCGATGTGCATCTGACCTCGCGCGGCAATGTTCAACTCCGCGGGCTCGGTGACGACTCCGGCGTCGAACTGGCACGAATGCTGGGCGGCGCGGGTCTGCTGCCCTCCGCCGCGCACGAGCGCGTCCGCAACATCGTGGCCTCGCCGCTGTCGGGCCTGGACGGGTCCGGACACCTGGACGTCCGCGGCCGGCTCACCGAGTTGGACCGGTTGGTGTGCGAGAGCGAAGAGTTGCGCGGGCTGTCGGGGCGTTTCCTGTTCGCGGTGGACGACGGCCGCGGTGATGTCGCCGCGCTCGGTGCCGATGTGACCTTGGTCGCCGAGTCCGAGGGCTGCGCGCTGCTGCGGATCGGTGCGGGTCGCGACGCCTCGGCGCTCCGCGTCGCGAGCGAGCGTGCCGCTGCCGGCGCGGTGGCCGCCGCCGAGGTCTTCCTGGAGGCCGCACGGGAGTACGACGTCCGCGCGTGGCGGGTGGCCGATCTCCCGGTGGCGGCTGGGGAGCTGGCCCGTAGGACCGCGCAAAGATTGAAGGGGGCCGCCCGAGTTGTTCCGGTTCCTACGGAATCCGGGGTGACCGGCGACGGGCCCGTGCCCGGGCTGGTCACCGGGCCGTCGGGGACGGTCGCGCTCTGCCTGCTGGCTCCCCTCGGGCGGCTGACCGGTCGGCAGTGGGAGCTGCTCGTCCGCACCGCCGAGCGGGCCGGGAGCGGCGAACTGCGGCTGACCCCGTGGCGCGGCGTCGTCGTACCCGGTCTCGCACCCGGGCGCGCGCCGGGGGCGCTGGCGGCGCTGGGTGCCGCGGGACTGGTCGTGGACCGAGCGTCCCCGTGGCGGGGTGTCGGGGCCTGCGCCGGGCGGCCGGGCTGCGCCAAGTCCCTGACGGACGTACGCGCGGACGCCGCCGCGGCGGTGGCGGTGGCCCGCGACGGCGCCGCAGGCGGATCGCGTGCGCTACCCGTGTACTGGGCGGGGTGCGAGCGCCGGTGCGGGCATCCGCGCGGCGACCGGGTGGAGGTCGTCGCCGGTGCGGACGGCTACCAGGTGTCCGTCGTCGGGGACAGCGGCACGGTGCGGCCGGTATCCCGCGCCCCGCGCTCCGAGCTCGCCGCCACCGTGGCGGCTGCCCGCACCGGCGCGGGCGAGGCGGCGCACGGTCCGGTGCGCGACAACCCGGCGGCGACGGCCCCATGACGCGACAGCCCCAGAACGCACGACAGTCCCAGGATCAACAGCAGTCCCAGGACCAACGGCAGCCGCAGCACGAACGGCAGTTCAAGGCGAACGGCAGCCCATGACGATGAGCGGGAGCACAGTGTTCGAGTACGAGAAGGACGGCGCTGCCATCTACCGGCAGTCCTTTGCCACCATCCGCGCCGAGGCGGATCTGGCGGGGCTGCCCGCCGATGTCGCTCAGGTGGCGGTGCGGATGATCCACGCCTGCGGCATGGTCGACCTCGTACGGGACCTCGCCCACACCCCGCACGTCGTCGAGAAGGCGCGCGCGGCCCTGCGCGCGGGGGCGCCCATCCTCTGCGACGTCGCCATGATCGCCAGCGGCGTCACCCGTCGGCGGCTTCCCGCCGACAACGAGGTGGTCTGCACGCTCGCCGACCCCGCCGTCCCCCAACTCGCCGCCGAACTGGGGACGACCCGTACCGCCGCCGCGCTCGAACTGTGGCGCGACCGCCTGGAGGGTTCGGTCGTCGCGATCGGCAACGCGCCCACCGCGCTGTTCCGGCTGCTGGAGATGATCGAGGAAGGCGGGGCGGACGCGCCGAGGCCGGCCGCCGTGATCGGGGTGCCGGTCGGGTTCGTCGGGGCCGTGGAGTCGAAGCAGGCGCTGGCCGAGCACCCTTCCGGGCTGGAGCACCTGGTCGTCCACGGGCGTCGGGGCGGCAGCGCCCTGGCCGTGTCGGCGCTCAACGCCATCGCGAGCGAGGAGGAGTGAGCCAGGTGACCGGCAGTGACCGAGTGAGGGGCGACGACGTGACCGAGGGTGCGGGCGCCGGGCGGCTGCTCGGCGTGGGGCTGGGGCCCGGTGACCCCTCGTTGATGACCGTGCGTGCGGTGGAGGCGATAGCGGAGGCGGACGTGGTGGCGTACCACAGCGCCCGGCACGGCCGTTCGATCGCGCGCTCCATCGCGGCCCGCCATCTGCGGGCCGACCACATCGAGGAAGCGCTGGTCTACCCCGTCACCACGGAGTCCACCGATCACCCCGGCGGCTACCGGGGCGCGCTGGAGGAGTTCTACGCGCAGGCCGCGGCGCGGCTGGCGGCACATCTGGACGCGGGCCGCACCGTCGCCGTGCTCGCCGAGGGCGATCCGCTCTTCTACGGCTCGTACATGCATATGCACAAGCGGCTGGCCCATCGGTACCCCACGGAGGTCATTCCCGGTGTCACATCGGTGAGTGCCGCCGCGGCCCGGCTCGGCACCCCGCTGTCCGAGGCGGAGGAGGCGCTGACCGTACTGCCCGGCACGCTGCCGGAAGAGGAACTGACGGCGCGGCTGGCCTCCAGCGACGCGGTGGCCGTGATGAAGCTGGGGCGTACGTTCCCCAAGGTGCGCCGCGCGCTGGAGCGCTCGGGGCGGCTGGCCGAGGCCCGCTACGTCGAACGCGCCACCATGGAGGGCGAGCGCACCGGACGGGTGGCCGACATCGACCCGGACTCCGTGCCGTACTTCTCGGTGGCCGTGCTGCCGAGCAAGGTGGGCAAGGCGGAGGCGGCGGCCCCCGAGAAGGAAGGCAGCTCCCCCGGCGAAGTCGTGGTCGTCGGCACCGGGCCCGCCGGGCCGCTGTGGCTCACCCCCGAGACACGGGGCGCGCTGGCCGCCGCCGACGATCTGGTCGGCTACACCACCTATCTGGACCGGGTGCCCGCACGGGACGGGCAGCGCCGGCACGGCTCCGACAACCGGGTCGAGGCCGAACGCGCCGAGTTCGCCCTGGAGCTGGCGCGGCGCGGGCGGCGGGTGGCCGTCGTCTCCGGCGGCGACCCGGGCGTGTTCGCCATGGCGACCGCCGTGCTGGAAGCCGCCGCGCAGGACGCGTACGCGGACGTTCCCGTACGGGTGCTGCCCGGCGTGACGGCCGCCAACGCGGCAGCCGCCCGCGCGGGTGCTCCGCTGGGCCACGACTACGCGGTGCTCTCCCTCTCCGACCGTCTCAAGCCGTGGGAGGTCATCGCCGAACGCCTGCGCGCAGCGGCGGCGGCCGATCTGGTGCTCGCCCTCTACAACCCCGGCTCGCGCAGCCGCACCTGGCAGGTCGGCAAGGCCCGCGAGGTCCTGCTGGAGCACCGCGCGCCGGACACCCCGGTGGTGCTGGCCCGCGATGTGGGCGGGGACGGCGAACGCGTACGGACCGTCCCCCTGGCGGAGTTGGACCCGGCCCAGGTGGACATGCGGACGCTGCTGATCGTCGGCTCCTCGCAGACCCAGGCGGCTCACCGACCGGACGGTACAGAGTGGGTGTGGACGCCGCGGCGGTATCCGGAGCGGTGAGTACGCCCCGCTCCGGGGTGCCTCCGTCCGTCCGCTGCGGGCTGACTACGCGACGGCCGTAGCCCTGCCAAGTGGCGTGCGGCAGCACAGCTGTTGCCGCACGCCACCGCCCGGTTCAGGTGTTGCCCTGCCGCGGCGGTATCCAGGTGAGCTTGCCCCGGATGTGCGACGACATCCTCGCGTCGAGCCGCACGTGCAGCTGGGTATGGCCGCAGACCGCGCAGACGAAGGCGTCGAACACCGCCTGCTTCGTCCCGAACGTGCCCGCACCCGCCGGGCGCAGCCCGCCCTGTGCCGCGTACTCGCCCCGGTACACCTCACCGCCGCCGCACGCGCCACAGCGCCCGAGACGCAGGTCCCCGTTGGTCATGCGGCCAGCCTAACCAAGGCGCTCGACGGCCTCCTTGGCCTCCTTCAGCCCTTCACCGGTCAACTCCCGGTACCGCTTGATCGCATGCAGCTTCTTGCCGCTGCGCAGCAGTTCGATCACCTCGCCCAGCCGCGGATCGTGCTCCTGCAGCCCCAGGTGCTCCAGCACGAGGTCCAGTTTGCGTTCGACCCGCGCCACCTGCCGGTCGGAACGCGCGATCCGGACCTCGATACTGCGGACGGCTCCGTACAGAAGGGGGACCACGAGAACCCAGGCGAGTATTTCCATGGCCCCCATCCAATCAGCCGCCTTCTCCTATACGAGAGCCCTGCGCTTCAGCCCCCCGACAAACGCGGACCAGGCTGCCGCCTGGACGACGAACACGGGGCCGTCGGGCTGCTGCTTGGAGTCGCGGATCGCCATGAGGTCCCCACCAAGACGGGCGCCCTCGACGCACGCGGCAGCGTCGCCGTCGCTGTAACTCGACTTGAACCAAGCAGCGTCAGCCATCGAGGGCTCCACCCTTCACCGACTCCACGAAGGCAGACCACGCATCGGCCCCGAAGACGAACGCGGGGCCCTGCGGTTGTTTGGAGTCACGGACAGCCATTACGCCGCCACCAAGACGGGCACCCTCAACACACTCACCACCTTGAGCGTTGCTGTAACTGGACTTGAACCAGTCGGCGTCACGCGAGACCTCAGCCATGCTTCTCATGGGTATCAATGCTCCTTGAGTGCCTTCTTAATCATGCCCAGGGACTCTTGGGGCCCTGGAGCCAACGCTTGCAGGTCGGTGAACGCTTCCTCGTAGCGCTCTACGTCCTCTTCCCGCCGACAGACCCATGCATCCGCCATGTTCTCCAGGTAGACGATGGAGCGCAGCGCAGCGTGATCGGCGAACTGCAGCACCACGAACGGCCCGTCCATGGCTGGATGAGCACCGAGGCGGAACGGCACCACCTGGACGCGCACATTCCGTCGAGCAGTGACCACGTCGATGATGTGACCTAGCTGGTCACGCATCACCTTGGACCC
The DNA here is from genome assembly GCF_018070605.1 of Streptomyces sp. B15. Lineage (NCBI taxonomy): Bacteria > Bacillati > Actinomycetota > Actinomycetes > Kitasatosporales > Streptomycetaceae > Streptomyces > Streptomyces sp. B15. Next base: position 55,162 of record NZ_JAGPXJ010000041.1, on the reverse strand, counting down.
GCCAACAGCGCGGCGCAGCACAGCCTCATTGAGGATGGCCGTGAACTTGAGCGGACGTTCTTTCCGGAACAGCGCCTCCTGCCGGTTCATCCGAACCGCAACCAAACTGTCCACCTCTTCGGAGCTCATCCCCTGATGGGCGCGTTCGAGGATCACCCGCACGTACTCCTCAGTCTGCAGCAGGCCAGGCACGAACTCCGAGGCATAGTTCAGGTAGGTGCTGGCCGTGGCCTCAAGACCCAGGTATGCCTTGAAACCTGGCCGGATCACCGGCCGATACTCCGGCGACTGCCACCAGTCCCGCCGCGTCTTGGTCACCGCCGCGTACCCCTGCAAAAGGGCACGCTTCTCCTTCGAGGCCCCATAAATCTCGCAGAGAGCTATCACATCCGACGGCTCCACCGACGCGTTGTCGCCCGTCTCCAGACGGGTGAGCTTGGACGAGCTCCACAGGAGCTTCCGGACGACCTGGCGTCCGTTCAGGCCCGCGGCCTGCCGCAGTTGCCGCAGCTCGCTGCCGAGCTGCAAACGGCACAGGGCGGGCGTTGCCGACTCGATGTCTGTGATCATCCGCGCGCTTCCTTCCTCCGCCAGCGCGTGAAACGTTCTGCGAATTTGCAGAACATTGCGGTGAAGCGTGAATACCACCGCCGAGCAGCAGGAATTGGCACGGAAAGTTGTCCGCGCAAACTCCTCAACTCCATTCCAACCGTAGCCGGACCGGTGCCACTCTGTAGGTGCTTTCTCACAGAGCGCTCACAGAAGGGGCGCGAACGGAAAGGAAATGGGTTCCGTGACGAGTTACCGATCTGCGGCATGCGGCCTCGGCAGGCACGCGGAGTGCCGTCATGCCACGCCGAGGCAGGCGCCCCCGGGTGTGCCGGTGACGTATGAGGCGTGCGGTTGTGTCTGCCACCGAGGGCTGGAGGCAATCCGTATGTGGATCTACGACCGGGAGCAGACGCCGATGCCGGCCCCGGGGCTTCGACTGCTGCCGTGGACAACGGAGTTCGGCAAACCCTGCTATCTCAGCGGCGACCTGGACTCCACCGTCTCCTGCTACGCCGACGAACTGGAGGAGGCCCAGCTGGCGGACGGCGACCGGGCGTTGAAGCGCTTCCTTTTCGTCTACGGCGACGATGAGAAGGCGCGCGCCGACGACGAGACGACGCGGGCCGCCACGGAGACCGCCGCCGCCCTCAGCAACGTACTCCGCGTCGCCGACAGCAGGGGCGCCCGGCTGCCGGACAACTCCGGCGAGGCCGAGATCACCTGCGTCCCGAAGTCCCGCGGCCAAGAGGACGGACCAGGGCCGACGGACCGGTGAACTCCCGCTATCCGGACCGTCGTGCGCGCGCAGCGGCGACGATGCGGTAGGCGACGCTGCCGCCGAAGGCCGCGCCGACGGCGGTGAAGAGTCCGACCGTGGTGGAGTCGCCGATGGTGAGACCCATCCACCCGTGGTAACCGCAGACGGCGCCCAGGCCCGCGGTGAACGCGGTGGCGACCACGAGGGCAGCCACGACGCCGCAGCCCTGTTCGCTGGAGTGGGCCACGCCGCCCCTCTTGGACATGGCACTGGCGACGGCCAACGGCGCGAGACCCGCCAGCGCGCCGACCCAGGCGCCGCCCTCTTCGAGTTGGCCCAGGGAGATCACAGCGATGTCCAGTCCGCCGTCGTCCCCGAGCCAGCCGAGGAGAAAGCCGCTCACACTCAGGGCCACGAGGACGAGAAAGCCGGTGAGCGCGGACCGCAGACCGGCGACGATCCACGCCACGACACCGGCCAGCCCACCGAGCCAGGCACCGGCCACCGCGCCCAGATAACTGGGGTGAAGCAGCCCGGCGGGGATGTCGGGGGCGTCCATCGCCAGCAGGCCGGTGTGGAAGGACTGCTGGGACATGGGGACGAGATCGCCGCTGTTGGCCTTGGTGGCGGCGATCAGGCCCGCGAGTACGCCGAGTACGACGATGGCGGTGTCCCGCGACCGTCGAAGCGCGCGGCGGGCCCTCGGTCCTGAGACGGCAGCTGTCAGGCGGGCCCGCAGGGAAGGGCGGTCGGGCGGATTCGGGTCCACGGTGGTGGCCGAAGGGTCGCCCGTCCCGCGGGCGGCCCCGCGCCCGCGCGCCGCACCCGCGCCTCCCGGCGATGCGCTCCGTACCGTCCGGGCGGCCTCGCGGCTGAAGTCACGTGCCCAGCCGAACACCCGCCGGGCCCATGCCGCGCCACCCTCCGTACGGGGCGGTACGACGACGGTGGGCTCCTCGGAGTCGGGAGGGACGTGTCGTTCGTCCGCCGCCATACGGAACCGGAGCACATCGTCCCGCTGGGCCGTGATCAGCTGATGCACCTCGCGCGGCCAGACCTGCTCGGGCCGCGTGGCCTGTGAGAGCAGATTGTGGGCCCGCTCGCGGAGCTGGGCCGGATTCGGCCGGTCGGCCGGCTCCTTGGCGAGGCACGGCTGGATGAATCCGCGCAACCGGTCCGGAATTCGGCCGAGGTCGGGTTCGGTGTGCACGACGTTGTACATCATCTGCGGGGCCGAGGTCCCGCTGAACGGGCCCTCACCGGTGCACGCCATGACCAGTGTGGCGCCCAGCGAGAACACATCGCTGGCCGACGTCAGGGTGCGGCCGTTGGGCTCGACCTGCTCCGGCGACATGAAGCCGGGGGCGCCGACCACCCAGCCGGTATGCGTGACCCAGGTGCCGTCGTCGCTGTCGGTGGCCCGCGCGATGCCGAAGTCGATGACCTTGGCGTGCCGCTCCGCGAGCAGCACGTTGGAGGGCTTCAGATCGCGGTGCACCAGTCCGGCCCTGTGGATGTCGAGCAGTGCAGAGGCGAGGTCGGCGGCCAGCCACAGCACCGCCTCCTCGGGCAGCCCGCCGACGGCCTCCACCGCCGCGTGCAGCGAAGGTCCCGCCACGAACTCCGAGGCCAGCCACGGCACCGGCTCGTCCGCGCCGTCGTCGACCACGGCCGCCGTGTAATCGCCGGACACCCTGCGGGAGGCCGCCACCTCGCGGGTGAACCGGGCGCGGAAACCGTCGTCCTCCACGAACTGCGCGCGTACGCGCTTGAGCGCGACCAGCCGGCCGCCGGGCGTGTCGCCCAGCAGCACCCGCCCCATGCCGCCGCTGCCGAGTTCGGCGAGCATCCTGTACGGCCCGACCCTGCGCGGGTCGGAGGTCTCCAACGGTCGCACCCGCCACCCCCTCCGGCTGCTGAGCGGAGCGATGATATCCGAACTTCCGTGACAGGGAAGCGAGTTGGAGCAGCGCCCCATACCAGCATTGTCGGAACTCTACAAATCACGCAGGGCGCAGATGGTCCAGGGCAGCCGTCCTCAGATGTCGACCGTCCGGCAAAGATGAAGCGTATCCCGATCAAGCCGTATATGGGACCCACAGTCCGATTTCATACCGCAACGCACCTTTGGCGCCGCATAACAATCCGGCCTAGCGGCGACGGACGACCTCCGCCACCTCCCCCGCAGCCGCAGCCTCCACCGCCTCCTCGGGGCTCGTCACCACCCGGACCCCTGCCGGGACCGGCGGACGGCGGACGACCACGACGGGGAGGCCCGCCTCCCGTGCCGCCGTCAGCTTGGGCGCGGTGGCCGCACCGCCGCTGTCCTTGGTGACCAGTACGTCGATGCGGTGGCCGCGCAGCAGCTCACGTTCGCCCTCCAGCGAGAACGGGCCCCGGTCCAGGAGGAGCTCCGTACGGGCGGGGGTCGGCGTGCTCGGTTCCGGGGGGTCGACGGAGCGGGTGAGGAACCACAGGCCGTCGCTCTCCGGCCCCGCGAAGGCGGCCAGCCCCATCCGCCCCGTCGTCAGGAAGATCCGCCGTCCCAGACGAGGCAACAACCGCGCAGCCTCCGGCAAAGAGTCCACCATGTGCCATTTGTCCCCCGCTTTCGGCACCCAGCCGGGGCGGCGGAGGGCGAGCAGGGGAACATGGGCTCCGGCCGCGGCCTCGGCGGCGTGGAAACTGATCGTCTCGGCGAAGGGATGGGTGGCGTCGATGAGTACGTCCACATGGTGTGTACGCAGCCATTCCGTCAGCCCCGCCACACCCCCGAAGCCGCCCACCCGCACCTCGCCGACCGGCAGCCGCGGACCGGCCACCCGTCCGGCCAGCGAGCTGGTGACCCGCAGGCCCGGGGCGCCGTTGCCGTCCAGCAGCTCGGCCAGGCGGCGGCCCTCCGTCGTACCGCCGAGAATCAGCACGTGCACGGCGTTCGGTTCCTTCCATGAGTGACGCGGCAGGGGGCGGGGCCAAGGGCGGGCGCGAGGCCGCAGGCGGGCGCGACGCCCAACTCAAGCACACCGGGCTGCGGCCCGGCTGGACGACCGGAGCCTGTGCGACGGCGGCGACGACCGCCGCCTACACCGCGCTGCTGACCGGCGACTTCCCCGACCCGGTGACGATCACCCTGCCCAAGGGACAGACCCCCGCCTTCGCCCTCGCCTACGAGGAGTCGCAGCCCGGGTACGCCACCGCCGCCGTGGTCAAGGACGCGGGCGACGACCCCGACGTCACCCACGGCGCCCTCGTACGCGCCACCGTGCGCCCCCTCGCGCCGGGCGCGGGCGTCGTCTTCCGGGCCGGGTCCGGCGTGGGTACCGTCACCCGTGCCGGACTGCCCCTGGAGGTGGGCGAGCCCGCCGTCAATCCGGTGCCGCGCCAGATGATGCGCGAGCACGTCGCCCGCGTCGCGGAACAGTACGGCGGCAGCGGCGATGTGGAGATCACGCTCTCCGTCGACAACGGCGAGGAGATCGCCCGCTCCACCTGGAACCCGCGGCTGGGCATCGTCGGCGGACTGTCGATCCTGGGCACGACCGGCATCGTCGTCCCCTACTCGTGCTCCGCCTGGATCGACTCGATCCGGCGCGGAGTGGATGTGGCGCGTGCGGCAGGGCGTACCCATGTGGCCGGGTGCACGGGCTCGACCTCGGAGCGCACGGTCGTCGCCGAGTACGGACTGCCGGAGGACGCGCTGCTGGACATGGGGGACTTCGCCGGCGCCGTCCTGAAGTACGTACGCCGCCACCCCGTGGAACGGCTCACCATCTGCGGCGGCTTCGCCAAACTGTCGAAGCTGGCGGCCGGGCACATGGATCTGCACTCCAAGCGCTCCCAGGTCGACAAGGGCTTCCTCGCCTCCCTCGCCCGCGCGGGAGGCGCCGACGAAGAGCTCGCCGAGCGGGTCACGGGCGCCAACACGGGGCTGGCGGCACTCCAGTTGTGTGCCGCCGCTGAGATCCCGCTCGGCGACCTGGTGGCCGAGACCGCCCGCGACGAAGCCCTCGCGGTGCTGCGCGGGGCACCCGTCGCCGTTGATGTCCTCTGCATCGACCGCGCGGGAACCATTGTGGGCCGCAGCACGGTGCGCTGAGCGCTGCGCTTCCGGGCAGGGACTGTGCAGGGGCTGCCCCTGTCTGCCGTCCGCGGGCTGCGGCTCCGTTGTGCCCGGTCGCGCCGTTCCCCGCGCCCCTTCGGGGCGCGGCCCGCAAGCGAGGGATCAGCAGACGTGCCGCTCGCGCTCCGCCGAGTACAGGTGGCTGTCCCGGAAGTGCGAAGCCCCCAGCGTGCGGCCCACCAGGATGACGGCGGTCTTGCTGATACCGGCGGCCTTCACCTGCTCGGCGATGTCCTCCAGCGTGCCCCGCAGCACCGTCTCGTCCGGGCGGCTGGCGAAGGCCACGACCGCCGCCGGACAGTCGGCACCGTAGGAGGGAACGAGCTCCGCGACGAGCTCGTCCACGTACCGCACCGCCAGGTGCAGTACGAGGAGCGCGCCGCTGCGCCCCAGGGTGGCAAGGTCCTCGCCCTCCGGCATGGGGGTGGCCTGGCGGGCGATCCGGGTCAGTACGACGGTCTGGCCGACGGTGGGCACCGTCAGTTCCCGCTTCAGCGCGGCAGCCGCCGCCGCGAACGCGGGCACGCCCGGTACCACCTCGTACGGCACCCCCGCCGCGTCCAGGCGCCGCATCTGTTCGGCGACGGCGCTGAAGACGGACGGGTCGCCGGAGTGCAGCCGCGCCACGTCCAGCCCCTCGCCGTGGGCACGCACCAACTCCTCCGTGATGGCGTCCAGGTCGAGCTGGGCCGTGTCGACCAGCCGCGCTTCGGGCGGGCACTCGGCGAGCAGTTCGCGGGGTACCAGGCTGCCCGCGTACAGGCACACCTGGCAGGCGGCGAGCGTCCGGGCACCGCGCACCGTGATCAGATCGGCGGCGCCGGGACCGGCACCGATGAAGTACACCGTCATCTCTCGTCCCCTCCCTCTGCCGAGTCGGTGCCCTTGCACACCGCCCACTGCGTCACCGGCATGGCCTGCCGCCAGCCCGTGAAGCCGCCCACCGGCACCCCGTGCGCCACCGAGAGCCGCACCAGCTCGCCGCCGTGCCGCCGGTACCACTCCACCAACAGCGCCTCCGATTCCAGAGTGACGGTGTTGGCGACCAGCCTGCCGCCCAGCGGCAACGCCGCCCAGCAGGCGTCCAGCAGACCGGGCGCGGTCAGCCCGCCGCCGACGAACACGGCGTCGGGCGTGGGCAGTCCGGCCAGCGCGTCCGGCGCCGTGCCGGTCACCACCCGCAGCCCCGGAGCCCCCAGCCGGTCCGCGTTGCGGACGATCCGTGCGGCCCGCTCCGGGTCGCGCTCCACCGTGAGCGCCCGGCAGGCCGGGTGCGTGCGCAGCCACTCCACCGCGATGGAGCCCGCGCCGCCGCCCACGTCCCACAGCAGTTCGCCGGGCGCGGGCGCCAGCGCCGCGAGCGTCGCGGCCCGTACATGGCGCTTGGTGAGCTGCCCGTCGTGCTCGTAGGCGGCGTCCGGCAGCCCGGGCACGGCACCGAGCCGCAGCCCGTCGGCCGCCGCCGCGCATTCGACGGCGACGATGTTGAGGGGGTCGCCCGGCGGGTGCGGCCAGCCGTCCGCCGTCCCCTCGTAGCTGCGTTCGTGCGCGCCGCCGAGCTGCTCCAGCACCCGTACCCGGCTCGGGCCGAAGCCGCGCTCGCGCAGCAGCGCCGCGACCTCGCCGGGGGTGCCGGCCCCCGCGCCGAGCACCAGCAGCCGCCGCCCGTGGTGCAGCGCGGCGGCGATCCGGGCGAGCGGCCGGCCGACGACGCTGACGACCTCGCACTCCTCCAGCGCCCAGCCGAGCCGCGCGCAGGCGTGGCTGACCGACGAGGGGTGCGGCAGCACCCGGAGCGGGAGATGCGGCACCACGTCGGTCAGGGTGCGGCCGATCCCGTAGAAGTACGGGTCGCCGCTGGCCAGCACCGCGATCCGGCGCCCCGCATGCGCCGCGAGCAGCCCGGGGACGGCGGGCCGCAGCGGGGAGGGCCACGCCACCCGCTGCCCGGCGCACTCCCGCCCCGGCAGCAGGTCCAGCTGCCGGCCGCCGCCGATGATCACCTCGGCCGCGCGCAGCGCCTCCCGCGCCGGCTCGGTCAGGCCCGGCCAGCCGTCGGCCCCGATGCCGACGACGGTCACCGGCGCCGCCGCCTGGGGCGGGCCGGCGGCGGACGGGGACATCACGGGCACCTCACAGCACGGGCGGCTCTCGAACACGGACGGCTCGAACTGTACTGTTCGGGACCCCGCGCCCCGACCACCGGTCCCGGTCCACAATGGGCGCATGGATCAGAACGCACTGCCCGACCACGCCATGCCCGACTGGGAGAAGCGGTTCAGGGCGCCGCGCGTCTCACTGCCCGAGTGGGCCGAGGACGCACCCGCCCGGTCGCTGTTCGTATCGAACGCGACGGGCACGTTCGAGCTGTACGCCTGGGACCGGACGACCGGCGAACAGCGGCAGGTCACCGACCGGCCGAACGGCACCACGGACGGCACCCTGTCTCCGGACGGCGAGTGGATCTGGTGGTTCTCCGACACCGACGGCGACGAGTTCGGTGTCTGGATGCGCCAGCCCTTCGAGGGCGGCCCCGACGTCCGCGCCGTCGAGGGCCTGGACCCCGCCTACCCTGCGGGGCTGGCGATCGGCAGGGACGGCACCGTGGTGGTCGGCCGCTCCACGGACGAGGACGGCTCCACCGTCCATGTGCTGCGCCCCGGCTCCGGCGCGCCCAAACCGCCCGTCGAGATCTACCGGCACAGCGAGTCGGCCGGTGTGGGCGATCTCTCCCACGACAGCACGCTGCTGGTGATCGAGCACACCGAACACGGTGACGCCATGCACTCGGCGCTGCGCGTCGTACGCCCCGACGGGTCGACAGTCGCGGAGTTGGACGACAGCGAGGGCGGCACCAAGGAGCTCGGCCTGACCGTGCTCGGCTTCGCCCCCGTCGACGGCGACCCGCGGCTGCTGATCGGCCACCAGCGGCGCGGCCGGTGGGAGCCGATGATCTGGGACCCGCTCGCGGGCACCACCACCGAGCTGGACCTGGACCTGCCGGGCGATGTCGCCGCCGAGTGGTATCCGGACGCCTCCGCACTGCTGATCGCACACAGCCACCAGGCCCGCGACGAGCTCTTCCGCCACGACCTGGCGAGCGGCGAACGCACCCGCATCGACGCGCCCGCCGGCTCCGTCATGGGCGCCACGGCACGGCCCGACGGCACGGTGGAGTTCCTGTGGTCGTCCGCCGCCGAACCGCCGCAGGTACGGTCCACCACCGGCTCGACCGTGCTCGACCCTCCCGGGATGAAGGCACCGCGCTCGGTGCCCGTCGAGGACGCCTGGGTCGAGGGCCCCGGCGGAACCGTGCACGCGCTGGTGCAGAAGCCCGCCGGGGAGGGCCCCTTCCCCACCGTCTTCGAGGTGCACGGCGGCCCCACCCACCACGACAGCGACTCCTTCGCCGGTCAGCCCGCCGCCTGGGTCGACCACGGCTTCGCCGTCGTACGGGTCAACTACCGCGGCTCCACCGGATACGGCCGCGCCTGGACCGACGCGCTCAAGCACCGCGTCGGACTGATCGAGCTGGAGGACATCGACGCCGTTCGCGCCTGGGCCGTCGACTCCGGCCTCGCCGACCCGGACCGGCTCGTCCTGGCCGGCGGCTCCTGGGGCGGCTACCTCACCCTCCTCGGTGTCGGCACCCAGCCGGAGGTGTGGGCGCTCGGGCTGGCCGCCGTGCCGGTCGCCGACTACGTCACCGCCTACCACGACGAGATGGAGGCGCTGAAGTCCATGGACCGCACGCTGCTCGGCGGCACCCCGGAGGAGGTCCCCGAGCGCTTCGAGGCGTCGTCACCGCTGACGTACGTCGACAAGGTGCGCGCGCCCGTCTACATCTCGGCGGGCGTCAACGACCCCCGGTGCCCCATCCGGCAGGTCGAGAACTATGTCGCCAGACTGGAGGCGCGCGGCCACCCGCACGAGGTGTACCGCTACGACGCGGGGCACGGCTCGCTCGTCGTCGAGGAGCGGATCAAGCAGATCAGGCTGGAGATCGACTTCGCGTTGCGGCATCTTCCGAAGACGGACCGGGAGGGCCGGCACCCGCTTCCGGACCGTCCGGCCGGCTCTCCGGCTGCTCGTCCGGAATAAGGCCCAGGGCGGCGTCCTTGGCCAGCTCCGCCTCGCGGCGGAAGAAGCGGAACCACATGAAGACCACGAATCCGGCGAACACGAACCACTGCGCCGTGTATCCCAGGTTCTGGAAGGCCTTCATGTCGAGGCCGGTGTTGTCGGGCGCGACCGGCGGCACCGGCCTCAGCGGCGCCTGCGTGCGCTGCTCGGTCAGCCAGGCGTCCTCCACGCCGTACGGGACGACGTTGACGAGCGCCGCGGCACTGATGAATCCGAGTTGCCCGTCCGGCAGCCCGCCGGTCGCTCCCGAACCGGCGTCGGTGTGCGACTCCGACGCCTGCAGCACACCCTTGACGGTGACCTCGCCCTTCGGCGGCGCCGGCACCCGGTCCGGATCCGCTTTGCCGGGCAGCCAGCCGCGTACGACCGGGACGGCCTTGTCGCCGTCGGTGGCGTCGGTCCGCAGCAGGGACAGCACGTAGAAGCCCCGCTCGTCCTTGACCGTACGGCCGGGCACGAGAAGCGGATGCGCCGTGTCGAAGCGGCCCGTCACCTCGGCCGTGCGGCCCACCGTCTCCTGGGTCAGCGGCAACAGCTCCCGCAACGGCCGCGCCTCGGCCTGGGACTGAGCAGTCGACTGCTCCTGCTGCTCCTGGTGACGGTCGACCCGGTCGTCGAAACGGCTGAGCTGCCAGCTGCCCATCAGCACGCAGACCGGGATCGCCAACACGGCGAAGATGTTGATCGCCCACCATCGCGGGGTCACCAAAAACCGGTACACGCCCCCACAGTACGACCAGCCGGGGACACCGCCGCCAACGGGCACCCCTCAGCCGACGCGGCGCACCCCCTCGCGCCCGGTGCGGAGGGGGTCAGCCCTGGGGGATGACGCCGGTGCGGTAGATCGTTCCGCTGCCGCAGGCGCCGGGCACCCGGGTGCCCGCCACGGGGGCGCCGCTCTCGGGAGTGTGCGAGACCACGACCTCGGCGTCACCCCCGCCCGGGTCGCCGCTGCCGCCGTTGCTCTCGCCGGGCGTCCCGGTGCCGCCGCCGGCGCTGTCGCCGCCGCCGTCCGCCGAACCCTCACCGGCCCCGGCGCTGGGACCGGAGGTCTCGCCGTCGTACCGGCCGCCCTGCGGTGTGGGCGAGCTGCAGCCGCTGGGCACGAAGGCGAACTTCACCACGTACGCCTGACCGGGCCGCAGCACCACCTCGTCCCGCGAGGCAGCCGGGTCACCGAGGCCCGGGGCCGGGTCGCCGGGGGCGTGGTCGACGACCACCACCTGTCCGCCGCCGCTGCCCTGCACCGAGGCGCCCACGATGCCCTCGCCCTCGACCGTGCACGCGTTGCCGGAGACATTGGCGACGCGGAAACTGCCGTAGACCGTGCCGCTGCTGTCGGGCACCCCCGACTGCGCCGAACCGGCACCGAGCTGATCGCTGCCGCAGGTGGGCGCGCTGGCGCTGAGGCTCTCGTTGGGGTCGGCGCTGTCACCGGGCCCGCCGGAGGGCGCCGGATGGGCGCTCCCGCCGCCCTTGTCACCTTTGCCCTTGTCCTTGTCCTTGCCCCCGGTGTGCTTGTCCTCGTCCTTGCCGCCGCTCCCACCGGAACCGGCGTCGGGGCCGCGGGTCTGCCCATGGGTGCTGGCGGCCGTCACCGGTTGGTCGTCGCCACCGACACCGGGCACGACACCGCCGTAAAAGAGCGCGGGGACGCCGACGACGGCCACGAGCGTCGCCGCCACTCCGCCGACCATCGCCTGACGACGGTGCGCGCGGCGCGCGGGCACCGCCCGGTGCAGATGGTCGAGCGTACGGTCCAGGCTGTCGGCCGGCGGCTCGATGCCGCGGACGCTGCTGTGCAGGAGCTCCCGGAGGGTCTCCTCCTCCGAGGTGAGCGCGGACTCGTCGAAGAGGTCCAGCGACATCTCCTCCGGCGCGGAGTCGTCGCCGCCGGAGCCGCCCTCCTCGGGGCCGTCCGCCGCACCGCTCACCGGGCGCTCTTCCGTCGACCGGTCGCCCGCGGCGCGGCCGTCCGGCTCGGCGCTCTCGGCCCGCTCGGCGTTCTCGGCGCTCTCAGTTGTCTCGTCTGTCCCGTCGCGCGTCCCGTCAGGCGTTCCGTCAGGCGTCTCGTCGCGCGGCATACGCCGCTCACGCGGCTCCTCCCCGCCGGGGAGCCCCATTCCCTCACTCATGACGTCGTCTCCATGGCGGTGCGCAGCGCGGCGATACCGCGCGACCCGTACGCCTTCACGGAGCCGAGGGAGAGTCCGAGCACCTCGGCCACCTGAGCCTCGGTCATATCGGCGAAGTACCGCAGCACCAGCACTTCGCGCTGGCGCCGCTGCAAGCCGCGCATCGCCTGTATCAACTGATCCCGTTCGAGCTGTTCGTAGGCCCCCTCCTCGGCGCTCGCCATGTCGGGCATCGGCTTGGAGAGCAACTTCAGCCCGAGGATGCGGCGGCGCAGTGCGGAGCGGGAGAGGTTCACGACCGTCTGCCTGAGGTAGGCGAGGGTCTTCTCGGGATCGCGCACACGCTTGCGCGCCGAGTGGACGCGGATGAACGCCTCCTGGACGACGTCCTCGCACGAGGCGGTGTCGTCGAGCAGGAGCGCCGCGAGCCCGAGCAGGGACTTGTAGTGGGCGCGGTAGGTCTCGGTCAGGTGGTCGACTGTGGTGCCATGTGCCATCGCCTCGTCAGCGTCCCCATGCTGTGTGAGCGGACGCGAGGGGCGCGCGGCGGGCCACGGCGCGATCACAGGCATGCCTCCGGCCACCGGGAGCTTTCCACCGCCGGGGCCGGGACGACCAGGGGCCGTTGCGATTCCGAGTACCTCTGCCACGCCTGTTTGACACGTTTCCCCCCGTCAGGGTTGTACGCGACAGGCACTGTGCGCGAAAACACACCACATGCCGTCATACACACATCTCTCAGTCTCCATTCGGGGCACCTCCCGGCCGCGGGCCGCCAGAACCCCGTGTCGCCGCCCAGGCCGTCGACCGCGCTCCCCCTGCGCGTCAGGCTCTGGAGGCACAAAGACGCTCCCCGCCTGCCTGCCGGTTGCAGGGGCGGGGAGCGCCATTGTCCGTCAGTGAGCACCGCTGTGGCCAGTGGGTCCCGCAGACGCGATCCGAAGAGTCGCGGGGAACCGCCGATCAACCACGGGTGCTGACCCGCAGCCCGTAAGCCCCGCAGCCCGCACCCGCAGGGCCGTCGGGCGGCAGGCGACGGGCGTCGGGCGTTGGGCAAGGGCACAGGTCCGTGGGGCGAGCCCTAACGGCCGGTGCCCCCGTAGACCACGGCCTCGTCCGACTCGCTGTCCAGCCCGAAGGCCGAGTGGACGGCGCGGACCGCGTCGCCCACGGCCTCCTCGCGGGTGACGACCGAGATGCGGATCTCCGAGGTGGAGATCAGCTCGATGTTGACCCCGGCGTTGGACAGCGCCTCGAAGAAGGTCGCCGTGACACCCGGGTTGGTCTTCATCCCCGCACCGACGAGGGAGATCTTCGCGATCTGGTCGTCGTAGCGCAGCGAGTCGAAGCCGACGGTGCCCTGCACCTTCTCCAGCGCGGCGATGGCCTTCTTGCCCTCGGCCTTGGGGAGCGTGAAGGAGATGTCGGTCAGGCCCGTGGAAGCTGCGGAGACGTTCTGGACCACCATGTCGAGGTTGATCTCGGCCTCCGCGACGGCACGGAAGAGCGCCGCGGCCTCGCCCGGCTTGTCCGGCACCCCCACGACCGTGACCTTGGCCTCGGACGTGTCGTGTGCCACACCCGAGATGATCGCCTGCTCCATCGACTCTTCCCCTTGCCCGTCCGGCTGCTCGTTCGTGACCCACGTACCCTTCAGGCCGGAGAAGGACGACCGCACGTGGATCGGGATGTTGTAGCGGCGCGCGTACTCGACACAGCGGTGCAGCAGCACCTTGGAGCCGGACGACGCCAGTTCCAGCATGTCCTCGAAGGAGATCCGGTCGATCTTCCGCGCCTTCTTCACCACCCGCGGGTCGGCGGTGAAGACACCATCGACGTCGGTGTAGATCTCGCAGACCTCGGCGCCCAGCGCCGCGGCCAGCGCGACGGCCGTGGTGTCGGAACCACCCCGGCCCAGGGTGGTGATGTCCTTGCTGTCCTGGGAGACGCCCTGGAAGCCGGCGACGATCGCGATGTTGCCCTCGTCGACCGAGTCCTGGATCCGGCCGGGGGTGACGTCGATGATCCGCGCCTTGTTGTGCGCGGAGTCGGTGATCAGACCCGCCTGGCTGCCGGTGAACGACTGCGCCTCGTGGCCGAGGGATTTGATCGCCATCGCCAGCAGGGCCATGGAGATCCGCTCTCCTGCGGTCAGCAGCATGTCGAACTCACGGCCGGAGGCGACCGGAGACACCTCTGAGGCAAGATCGATCAGCTCGTCCGTCGTGTCACCCATCGCCGAGACCACGACGACAACCTGGTTGCCGTTCTTCTTGGCTTCGACGATTCGCTTGGCAACGCGCTTGATGCCCTCGGCATCGGCAACGGAGGAGCCGCCGTACTTCTGCACGACAAGGCCCACGTGTGCTCGCTCCTCGAAATCATTTCCCGGGACCCCGGCGCTCCGTGCGACGCTGCCCGGAAGGATGGGATCCACTGGTCGGCTCAGTCTAACGACCGGACGGAACCGGGTCCCGTCCGCGAAGGCCCCTGCCCACCCGGGGCGAAATGACACGGAAACGTGAGCCTGTTCACGATGCGGCACGGCTCGGCCGACACGGTCGTCGCGTCCGACGCGTCCACCCAGCGGTACAGGGACAGCGCTGGAACGGTGCTGGAACGGTGCGACGGAAGCAGTGTGACGGGAGTCACCCGCACGGCCCAGGAGTCCGTAGTCTGCCGGAATGGCCATCGACTACGTGAAACGCACGCCGGGACAACGCTCATGGGCGTCGCCGGGGCACCGCTCATCAAAGCAGGGTCCCGCCGTCGATCTGCAGAAGGTCGCCTCCCTGGCGCCCGGCCTGGTGAGCCTCTACAAGACCGCCCGCCACTCCCTGGAGAGCGCCGGGCTGGGGGACCAGCGGGCCGCGGTCTATCTGGTCCTGGACCGCTCGGGGAGCATGCGCCCGTACTACAAGGACGGCACGGTGCAGCACCTCGCGGAGCAGACACTGGGGCTGTCCGCGAACCTCGACGACGACGGTGTCGTCCCCGTGGTCTTCTTCTCCACCGAGGTGGACGGCACGGCCGAGGTCAGCCTGGACGCCTACCAGAACCGCGTCGGCGCACTGCACGAAAGCCTCGGGCACATGGGCAGGACCAACTACCACCTCGCCATGCAGGCGGTCATCGACCACTACACCGCTTCGGGCGCCACCGACCCGGGCCTGGTGATCTTCCAGACGGACGGCGGCCCGACCTCCCGCACCGCCGCCGAGCACGTGCTGTGCACGGCCGCGCGGCTTCCGCTGTTCTGGCAGTTCGTCGGATTCGGCGACCCGGACAGCAAGCAGTTCGACTTCCTGCGCAAGCTCGACGAACTCCCGGTCCCGGCCAAGCGCGTGGTGGACAACGCCGGCTTCTTCCCGGCGGGCCTCGCACCGCGCGACCTGTCCGACGACGCCCTCTACCGCAGCGTGGTGAGCGAGTTCCCCTCCTGGTTGGAGGCCGCACGCCGAGCGGGACTCCTGGAGTAGGTGCCTTCCGGGCGGCGCTGCTCGGGCGGCACTGCTGCGGCGTCCTCTCAGGCGTTCTTGAGGCCCAGCGGTTCGGCGATCTCGGCGGCCATGACGGCGCCGGCCTCGGCCTCCAGGGAGCCGTCCTCGTCCCCGGCGTCGCTGTCGGTGTCGAGGCCGTCGAGCTCTTCCAGGGGCTTGTCCAGCCGGACGTGCGCCACCAGCGACTGGAGGGCGCGCAGCGCCGCGGAGGCGGTCGGGCCCCAGTTGGAGAGGTAGGAGAACTGCCACCACCACAGGGCCTCGCTCACCCTGCCCGCGCGGTAGTGGGCCATGCCGTGCCGCAGGTCGGTGAGGACGTCCGAGAGGTCGTCGGAGATCCGGCACGCGACGGGCGCAGAACGCGGCACGTACGGGTCGAAGACCTCCGAGTAGACGTCGACCGGGTCCAGCAGCGCCGCGAGCCGCTCACGCAGCTCGTCGACGTCCGGCTCCGGGCCGACGTCCGGTTCATACCGTTCATCCGGAACGATGTCCTCGTGCGCGCCCAGCCGGCCGCCCGCGAGGAGAAGCTGCGAGACCTCCAGCAGGAGGTAGGGGACGGCACTGTCCGGGTCGTCGCCCTTGGCGACCTCCGTGACCGAGACGATGAAGCTCTCGATCTGGTCGCTGATCTGGACCGCGAAGTCGTCGGGACTGTTCTTGATGGAGTTCAGCGTCGCATCAGACATCGGGCAACCTCTCCCCTGTGGGCTCTTGTGGCCCTCGGCTCGCACAGGCTCGCACGGGCTCACACATCATGGGCTCACACATCGCGGGCTCACACCGGCTCACACATCAAGGAGCCGTCTTCCCTCGAAGGCCCGCCCCAGAGTGACCTCGTCCGCGTACTCCAGGTCTCCCCCGACGGGAAGCCCGCTCGCCAGCCGCGTCACCTTCAGCCCCATCGCGGAGACCATCCGCGCGAGATACGTGGCCGTCGCCTCGCCCTCGAGGTTGGGGTCCGTGGCGAGGATCAGCTCGGTGACCGTCCCGTCGGCCAGGCGGGAGAGCAGTTCCCTTATCCGCAGATCGTCGGGACCGACGCCCTCGATGGGGCTGATCGCCCCACCCAGCACGTGGTAGCGGCCCCGGAACTCACGGGTCCGCTCGATCGCCACGACGTCCTTGGGCTCCTCGACCACGCAGATGACCGACGGGTCACGGCGCGGATCCAGGCAGACCCGGCACTGCTCCTCCTGCGCGACATTGCCGCACACCGCGCAGAACCTGACCTTGTCCTTGACCTCGGTCAGCGCACTGGCGAGCCTGCGTACGTCGGCGGGCTCGGCCTGCAGGATGTGGAAAGCGATCCGCTGCGCGCTCTTGGGACCGACGCCGGGCAGCCTGCCCAACTCGTCGATGAGGTCCTGGACCACGCCTTCGTACACGGATGGCTCCCGCCTGCTCTTCGTTCGTCTCTGAGTACGTTAGTGGTCCTTACGAGCCACCACTAGCCGCTGACCAGCCCTCGTCGACCCTTGCCGACCCCTTGCCGGTCCTCGCCCGACACCGGCCGACACCGCCCGCTCCCGGCCCGTGCCCTTTTCCGGGCCCCGGGAGCGGGCCGGGAACGCGAGCGGCTGAAACCGTCGTCAGAACGGCAGGCCGGGCATGCCGCCCATGCCCTGCGCGAGCGGGCCGAGCTTCTCCTGCTGCAGCGCGGCAGCCGCGCTGTTCGCGTCGCGGACCGCCGCGAGCACCATGTCCGCGAGGGTCTCGGTGTCCTCCGGGTCCACGGCCTTCGGGTCGATGACCAGCCCCTGGAGCTCACCGGAACCATTGACGGTCGCCTTCACCAGACCACCGCCCGCCGTGCCCTCGACGGATGCCTCGGCCAGCTCCTGCTGCGCCGCGGCCAGATCCTGCTGCATCTTCTGCGCCTGCTGCAGCAACTGCTGCATGTCAGGCTGCCCACCACCGGGAATCACGATTGCTCCTGGCTCACTAGACGCCTCTTCACCGCCCCGAGCCTACGTGCTCGGCCCTGGCCCGGCCGCCCCTCCCCGACAGACCGCGCCTTCCGGGTCCGACGCCACGGACCGGGCTTTCCCTCCGCCCGCGCGGCGCCCCGGGCGCGGCGGGGACGGCGGGGACGGCCGCACGCCCGTCGGCCGGATCGCCCGTCGGCCGGATCGCCCGTCGGCCGGATCGGTCGTGCTGAGGGGCGTCAGTCGTGCTGGAACTCCTCGATCACCGTCGCCCCGAGCTCGCGGACGATGAGGTCGTGACCGGAGAGGGCAGCCGATTCGTCGAGGTCGGGGTCGTCCTCGGCGGGCATGTCGTCCTCCGGCCCGAAGTGCGGGGGCGGGGGTGCCGAGCGAGTGGCTTCGTGTACCGGTGCCTGCGCCGATGCCGAGGCCTGTGCCTGGGAGGGAACCGGCGCGGGTTCGGCTGCCGCGCGCTGGCCGCTGCCACCGGGCGCCCCCGGCGGAGTGGGGGGCGCCTCGGGCGCGGGCGCGGACCACTGCTGGGGGGGGGCCTGGGCGGGAGCAGGCGCCGTCATCACACTCCGCGCACCTGCCGCGCCACCTCCCACAGCACCGGCACCGGACCCGGACCCCGCGCCGTACCCGGAGCCCGGCCCGCTAGGGCCCCCGGCACCACCGCCGTTGCCCCCGCCACCGCCGCCACCCGACGGGTCGACGATGGCCTCGACCTGCCACTGCACTCCCAGCGCGTCGCTGAGAGCCTGCCGCAGCACCTCGTCACTGCCACCGTTGGCGAAGCTGTCGCGCGCGCCCGCGTTGGGAAACCCGATCTGGAGCGTCTTGCCGTCGAAGCCGACGATCTGCGCGTTCTGGCTGAGCAGGATCCACGTGAAACGCCGCCGGTTCTTGACGGCCTCCAGGATCTGCGGCCACATCTGACGCACCTGCGCGGGGTCACCGCCGCCACTCGCGGGGGCTGACGCGGGTGCTCCGTTCGCCGGAGGTGCGGATGGAGCCGGTGCAGGTGTCGTTGCCGGTGCCGGTGTCGGTGCTGCGGGAGTAGGGGCGGGGGCAGGGGGGGTTGGGGTGGCGGTCGAGGCGGTGCCACCGCCCGACGGCCCGGCCGTCCCCGGCCAGGCGCCGGGACGCCGCCCGGCGTCCCCCGTACCGCTCCCGCCGCCGGAGCCGGTCCCACCGGGCCAGGCACCGGGCCGTCGCGGCGATTCAGCAGCAGCGCCGACGCCTCCGCCGTCTCCGGCGGACGAAGGCGCGTCCGGAGCCGGCTCCGGGCCCGGAGCCGGGTCCGGTTCCGGAGCCGGGGACGCAGGCGGCGAGGCAGGTGCGGGCGCGGCCACGGGCGCGGGCGGCGGCCCCGCAGCCGCGGCACCGGGCGTACCACCACCGACTCCCCCACTGGCACCACCGACGCCACCGACCCCGGGACCACCCAGCGCAGCACCGGCGGCGCCCCGCTCCAACCGGTCCAGCCGGGCCTGCACGGAGCGCTCGTCCCCGTACGTGGCGGGCAGCAGCACACGGGCGCAGATCAGCTCCAGCTGCAGCCGGGGCGCTGTGGCCCCCCGCATCTCGGTCAGCCCCGTGTTGACGATGTCGGCGGCACGGCTCAACTCCGCCGCGCCGAAGACCGACGCCTGGGCCTGCATCCGTTCGACCACATCTCCCGGCGCGTCGATCAGCGACTTCTCGACGGCGTCCGGCACGGCGGCCAGGATCACCAGATCCCGCAACCGCTCCAACAGATCGGTGACGAACCGGCGGGGATCGTGCCCGCCCTCGATGACGCGATCGACGATCTCGAAAGCGCGCGCCCCGTCGCCCGCGGCGAAGGCGTCCACGATGTCGTCGAGCAGCGCGCTGTCGGTGTAGCCGAGCAGGGAGGTCGCCATGGCATATGTCACACCGTCCTCACCGGCCCCGGCGAGCAACTGGTCCATCACCGACATCGAGTCCCGTACGGAGCCGGCCCCGGCCCGTACGGCCAGCGGCAGCACCGCGTCGTCGACGGGGATCTGCTCGCGCTCGCACACCTCGGACAGATAGTCACGCAACGTGCCCGGAGGGACGAGCCGGAACGGGTAGTGGTGCGTACGCGAGCGAATGGTCCCGATGACCTTCTCGGGCTCCGTCGTCGCGAAGATGAACTTCAGATGCTCGGGCGGTTCCTCGACGACCTTCAGCAGCGCGTTGAACCCGGCCGGGGTCACCATGTGCGCCTCGTCGACGATATAGATCTTGTACCGGCTCGAGGCGGGGCCGAAGAACGCCTTCTCCCGCAGCTCACGGGCGTCGTCCACACCCCCGTGCGAGGCGGCGTCGATCTCGATGACGTCGATCGAACCGGGCCCGTTCCGCGCCAGATCACGGCACGACTGGCACTCCCCGCAGGGCGTGGGCGTAGGCCCCTGCTCGCAGTTGAGGCACCGGGCCAGGATGCGCGCGCTGGTCGTCTTCCCGCAGCCGCGCGGGCCGCTGAAGAGGTACGCGTGGTTGACCCGGTTGTTGCGCAGGGCCTGCTGCAGCGGGTCGGTCACATGCTGTTGCCCGATGACTTCGGCGAAGGTCTCGGGGCGATAGCGGCGGTACAGAGCGAGGGACGACACACCCCCGACGATATAGGCCACCACCGACATGCGGCCCGCCCCCGAAGTAGCTCACCCGCAGTGACCCACACCCCAGGACCACGCCCGGACCCGCGCCCCGGACCACGCTCGGCCCCGGGCCGCAGAACCAACCCGTGACCGGCCTCACGACCCCCCGCCGAGACCCGCGGAACCCGTTCCGCCGGAACCCCGCCCACGCAAACGCCCCTCACGCACCCGCCAGAGCCGACCTACCCTTGCTGCCTTCCGGCCCTGGGGGAGTTCAGTCAGTTAGCGCCACGTGAGGGGCTGTCGCCAGCCTACCCGATCCCCCGCGCCCTCATCGACCTCCCTCCCCGCCCCCACCACCCCCCGATCCCCGACCCGGATACGAGTTCGCGAGCACTCCCCAAGGTCTTGTACAGTTTGCGGCGGAGGATTCGCCTAGTGGCCTAGGGCGCACGCTTGGAAAGCGTGTTGGGGGCAACCCCTCACGAGTTCGAATCTCGTATCCTCCGCCCAGCTCTCACCGGGCTGAACGTAGGGCCCCACCGCCTCGGCGGTGGGGCCCTACGTAGTTCGTAGTCTCATCTACAGTCTCAACGGTGGTTTTCGGGGCCTCCCTCCGTCGCCCCGTCGTCGCTCTTCGCCACCTCCCAGATGAGTCCGCCGACCTGCTTCGCGACGTCTCGCAGGATGCCGCCGGTCACGTGCTGATAGCGGGCTGCCATCGCGGTGGACGACCAGCCCATGATCTGCATGACCACGCGCTCAGGGACGCCGAGGATGAGCAGCACCGTGGCCGCTGTGTGCCGGGCGTCGTGCAGACGTCCGTCACGCACCTTCGCGTCGGTGAGCAACTGCTTCCACACGTCGTAGTCGGTGCTCGGCACCAGCGGCTCGCCAAAGGGCGAGGTGAAGACGAACCCGGTCTCCCGCCACTCCTGCCCCGCCTGCGCGCGCTCCCGCTCCTGTTCCTGCCGGTGCAATTCCAGGAGACGGACCAGTTCGTCAGGCACCCCGATGACCCGTCGGCCGGCACGGGACTTCGTGTTCGCTGTGTCCTCGTTCTTCCTGACGCGCTGCTTGCAGTAGCCGGGCTTGCGTCCGCACTTCCCGCCGCAACCGTGCAGGTATTTCGGCCGGAGGCGGTTCTTCCGCACCCGCAGAACGCCCGCCTTCAGGTCCACGTCCGACCAGCGCAGCCCCAGCGCTTCCCCCTGCCGGAGCCCGAGTGCCAGCGCGATGGACCAGCGGGCGCTGTTCCTGAGCTTGGCCGCTTCGGTGAGGAGCCGCTGCACCTCTTCGATGTCGTACGGCTCGACCTCTTCGTCTTCGACGCGAGGCGGGACGGCGAGTGAGGCCACGTTGCGGGTGACGTGGCCGCGCCGCATTGCGTGGTTGAGGGCCGTGCGGATCGTGCGGTGAGCCTGGTGGGCGGTGGCGGGCTTGCTGCCGTTGGCCAGCATCTTCGTGTAGAAGCGCTCCAAGTGCTCAGGCTCCAACTTGTCGAGCCGGTGAGCACCGACACCGGGAACCAGGTGCACCCTGACGGCGACCTCGTACCCGGCGTACGTGCTCTCCCTCACGGAGGGCTTGGCAATCTCCTCCACCCAGTGCTGAAGCCACGCCTTGACGGTCCAGGGCCGACCTGGCTTCCGGACCTTCCCCGCGTCGCGCTGCTGTTCCAGCTCACGGACCTTCTTGATGACCTTGGCTTCGTCCTTGCTCATGACGTGCCGCCGGTCGGGCTTGCCGTCGTCGCGCACTCCGACGGTCACGCGTCCGTGCCAGTAGCCGTCCTTGCCGAAGTAGATGGACGAGGCTCCATCAGGGCGCTTGGCGCGCTTCTCCATTGATTCTCCTTAAGCGGCCAAGGACTGGCCTTGCGACTGCATGCGGGAGGTGAGGTAGTCGTTTAGGGCCTGCACAGGAACGCGACGGAGACGACCGATGGGAACGGTCCGAATGGCTCCGTCGCGGATGAGGGCGTACATGGTGGTGCGGCCAACGCTGATACGGCGGGCCGCTTCCTCGACGGTGACCGCGAGGAGGGTCGGGTCGAACACGCCAGCGTCCGACTCGTGTTGTGGCTCGGGGGCTGTGGTGGTGGTCACGGGTGAACCTCCTGAGCGGAGTTCCAGGGCCGGGGCCCCGCGAATGGAATCGACTTCGGGGCTTTCAGGAGCCTGCGCCTGTCCGAGGCGCGGATTTCTGCGTCACCGCGCCATCTGCGTCATTTGCGCTTCTTACCTGCTGGTTTGGGTGACGCAGGGGTTCGGGTGTGCGTCACCGGTGCGTCATGGGCTGCGTCATCGGGTGACGCAGGTGACGCACGATGACGCAGCCGCCGCCTGTCTGCGTCACCCTTGTCCTGGCAGCTCACAGGGCGATTCCGGGCTCTGGGTGACGCGGGTGACGCAGCCTTCCCCACTTAGGAAAAAGAGGTGGGGTTTCTGTTGTGGTGCGGTGCGGCTCAAGGCGTGAAGAAGGAGCCGCTTCGCGGCGCGTCCTTTGGGCGGCGCAAGCGCCGAACAGCAAGAAAAGCACCCGGGGCGTTGCGCCTGGTGCTCTTCTTGCTTGTCGCGTAGCGGTCAGAACGCCGGCTGCTGCTCGGCCGGGGTCGGTTGGCGGGTCATTTCGAGGTAGCGGCCCTCTTTGGTGCGGCCGGAGTCGATGAGCACGCCTCGGGCTGAGAGGGTGGGCTGGAGGCGCTTGAGGCGGTCGGAGAGGACCTTGCCCGTGGTCGGCCACCCCTTGGGCAGCGAACGCAGTTCTTCGCCGCTGTAGAGGCGGCTGAGGCAGTGCAGCCACTCAGTGGAGGTCATCCGCTGATCCGCGCCTGCCTCCATGCTCTCGGCGTGCTGGAGAACGGTCTGCGCGAGCAGATCCCCTTCGATCACGTCGTCGTTGAGGTCGTCCAGACTCCTCCGGTAGGCGGCCAGCGATCCGAAGCCGGTCGCAGCGTCGAGCTGGGCGCACAGGTGCGCGAAATCCGCCATGCGCAGGTCGGTGGGAGTCTCGGCTTCGGCCGCCCGGACCTTCACCGTGAGGTCGAGCAGCGACCCCAGAATCACCGGCAGCGCCTCCTCGTACTCCGCCCACAACTCTGCCTCGGTGCGCCGGACCTTGGGCCGTTCCAGCCGCAGCGGCAAGAGCCGGTCCGCGAGGTCGGGCCGAATAACGCCGACATCGATGCCTGTCAGCAGCATGGGACGGCGGTAGCGGGCACGGAAGACGTCCCCGTCGGTGAACAGCGCGCGCTTGACGTTTTCCGCTCCGGTGACGATGCAGCACATCGCGTCCGACAGGTCGGGGGTCATGTACGAGAGGTTGTCCAGCGCCGTGACCCACCCTGCGGCCACGGCCGCGATCAAGTTCTCCTCGTCCTTAGGCGCCCGGCGCAGGTCACCGCTCATGCCCTCGATGATCCGTACCAGCATCCGCCCCCCTGTGGACTTCCCCGCGCCCTGCGGCCCGGTGAGGAACGGCGCGGGCACCGGCACGGACGGCCCGAGACAGCCGACCAGCCACGCGATGGCCAGACATTCGGTCTCGGCCCCGGCGAAGTTGCACAGCCTCAACAGGAGGTCGATGCCCTTGCCGTCGGTGTCCTTGGTCGGCAGGGGCAGCTCTCCGGTGAGCTGGGTGCGGCGCCAGCACACCTCACGCGGGTCGGGCGTGGTGATCTCCCAGCCGGTGGGATGGATGCGGACGGACTGCCCGTCGGCGCGGCCCAGGTCCAGCCAGGTCGCGCCGTCGTATCCCGGCGCTACGCGGATATGGACGGGCTGAACGTCCTCGGTCATCGCGAGTGCTTCGATCAGATCCAGCGCCTCCTTCAGGGCAGTCCCGTTGAACACGCCGCATCCGTCGCGGAAGAGTCCGACCATGAGTTCCTGACGGTGGCTGCCGGTGGTGCCCTGGGAGCGGATGGGGCGGGCGACGGGGTGGCCGTTCTTCTGCGCGTACACGGTCCCGTCGGCGGTGCGGAAGTAGCGGAAGTGGGCCTGCGCGTAGTCGGTGATGACCTCGCGTGCCGGGGTCTTCTCTTCGTCGGTCATGGTCACATCCCCAGGGCGGTGCGGGCGTTGTTCCACGCCTCGGTGCAGTGCCGGGCGGTCTCGCCCTTGGTCTGCGCGGCGGCGAACAGCCGGTTGACGTGCGTCTCGGTGAGGCAGCCGCACCGGCCATGCGTCGAGAGCACCGCGAGAAACGTGCGGTACGTGGTCGCGTGAATGGCGCTGCGCGCTTCCGTGATGCGCTGCTCGGCCATGGCGATCCCGCGCTCAAGGAAGACCGGCGTGCGGTGCCGGCACTCCCCACCCTGAGCGGGCACGGTGGCAGCGAGCGGCCCCGGGCGCACCGGGGCGGGTTCCTTCACCACCAGCCCGCGCACCACGTCCGGCAGCGCGGTCATGGTGCCGGTGCCGGGCCCGAGCCACCGGGCGTAGGACATCGTGGACTTGAGGTCCACGCCATCCCGGACGTTGTTCACCGACCGCAGGGTGCCTCGGTAGATCCAGTGCTCTCCGCGCGTGGTGGCCACGGTCCGGGTGACCGGCAGCGTGGCCCGGGCCCAGGCGACCGCGTCGGCGTGGTCGAGATCGAGGACGGTGAGTCCGGCGCCGCCGGGGTGGTAGGCCACCGCCGCCGCGTCACGCCACGCCCGCGCCCACGCAGGTGAGTCGATGGTGTGGGGGTCGGTGGTGGCAGCGGCCCAGCCATGGCAGGGCGCCGGGCAGGCGCAGGGACCGGGCGTCTTCATGTTCGGCCGACCGCCGCACGCGTTCTGTGCGCATGCCGGGCAGTTTGCGAAGGGCACCTTGCCCCTGCGTAGCGGCAGGACGGGCAGCCCGTGTCCGGCGGCGGTCAGGGCGGCGTTCAGGAGTTCCGGGTTCATGCGGCGGTCCTCCTTTCGAGGGTGGGCTGGTGCCAGGTGGGGAGCTTGGCGAGCATCCGTGTGCGCCAGTTCAGGGCGTAGTCGATGCAGTTGGCGCAGTTCTTGTGCGGGTGGCCGGGCATCGGGGGCCGGTTGCGGGCGTGGGTGCTCCAGGCCATCGAGTCGGCGGAAGCGAGCAGGTGGCCGACGCGTTCCAGGCCGAGGGTCTTGAAGCCGAAGCCGTGCAGCCGGTAGCCACGTGCGGCCATCGCGGTCACGATCTCCGCGCCCTGCCGGGTGGACTGCAGACGGCACACCGACCCCAGGCCCACGACCGGTTCACGGCGCAGGTTGACGCCGTAGCTCTCATACAGCTCCGCGCACGCGTGGTACTCCGGAACGCTGCCGCCCTGAAGGGTGGGGATGATCCGCAGTTCGGGGGCCAGGGATCGCAGGTCCAGGAAGTTGCGCACGGTGCGGGCCTGGTGCTCCGCGACGCTCAGGTGCGTGCCGACGAAGGTGAGGGGTCCTGCTGTGCCGCCGTGGATGATGAGGTCTTCGCACATCCAGTCCTGCCCGGCGGCCCACTCGTAAGGGCCCACGTGCTCCCAGATGCGACGCAGATCCTCCACATACTGGCGCGGGGTCCGTGTCCAGCGGCCATGCCGCTGAAGCTCACTGAAACCCCCGGAATCCACCGCATACGCACCGCCAGCCCGAAGCGGCTTAACGCAGTTGCGCAGGTGCTCCGACTTCAAGAACAACGGCACTGCGGTCTCACGCAGCCAGTGCTTCTTGTGCGTGGTCAGGTAGAAACGCATCCCGCCCCGGGAGGCGGGGGGCCATGCGGGAGCTCCCGGGCGCGGCCTGATGCGCGCTCGCCGGATGTGGGTGGGTTGGGTCATGCTGGGTGGCCTCCAGTTCATTGGGTTGTGCTGGATTGGCGGCGGCCCCGGGTTCTTGGCGGAATGGGGGCCGCCGCCGTGGTGTGTCTGGTCAGTTCGGGTCAGGCAGCGCGAGTGAGGCGGGCTGCGAGCTGTGCGGCGGCCGCGAGGATGATGCGTACGTCCGCCTCGGCGGCCGAGGGCAGCGCGGCAGGTGCCGCCGCCGGGGGCGCCGGTTGCGGGGCCGGGGCGCGGCAGGGTCGCAGGGCTGCCGCGAGGATGCCGAGACTGATGGCGACGCACAGCAGGTAGGCGAGTGCCATCACACGGCCTCCATGTGGAGGGTGGTCTGTCCTGCGATGGGCTGGGGGCCGCGTTCGGCGTCGAGCTGGGTGTACACCTTGTGGACGTAGGAGCGGGAGCGGGTGGATGCTTCGGCTGCCTCGGTGATGGATTTGCCCGTCACCCAGGCGACACGGATGCGGTTCTTCGCCTCGAATGCCGAGAGGCGACCGGCGTCGGTGTCCTCTTCACTGTCCACCTCGGCGGCGGCGTCCTGTGGGGTGGACACCGGCTGTTCCCCTCCCGTGAGCTGGGGTGACGCCGTCTCCGATTCCAGCGGGTCCGGGGCGGTGGGTGTCACCTCGGTGTCTCCCTGGGCGCGTTCCAGGGTCACCGGCTCCATCGGGCCCCACACCGGCAGTTCCCAGCTCGGTCCCGCCTGCGGTGTGGTGCGTTCGGTCACGCTGTTGAGTGCCTTGGCGCAGCCGTCGTTCTGGCGGGCCGTCTCCAGCAGATTCCACGCTCCGGCAAGGCCCTTGGCGGCTTCGGCCTGGGCTCCGGCGACGCGTGCCCCGGCGGCGGTGACGGCGGTCAGTCGGGTCTCTTCGGTGCCCGCCTCGGCGCGGAGCCGGGCCCGGGCGACGGCGGCCTCGTCGCGGGCGTCCTGCTGAATGTCGCGGATGGCGTCGAGCGCTGCCGGGGTGAGTGCGGTGCGCTCCCACAGCCCGTGCACCAGCCACAGCGCCTTGGCCGCGAGGGGCAGCCAGGCGACGGCCAGCCACGCCGCTTGGGCGGTCTCCCCGAGTGCGTGGGCGACCAGGACGCTGGTAGCCGCCGCGCCGAAGATCCAGCCGATGACGGTTACGGGTGTGGAGTGGTCGCCCTGGGCCGCGAGGCGGCGTTCGTAGGCGAGGGTGGCCAGCCAGCCGCCGTCGAGGCCGAGGCCGACGACCAGGGCGACGGGCCAGGGCATCGACCCTGCGAGCCACATCATGACCACGGCCAGAGTCAGGACCATGGAGACGGCTGTCATAGCGACGGCCGGGGCCACGGTGGCCAGCCGCTTGAGGTTGATCCTCATGAGTGCACCTCCGTGCGGGAGCGGGAGAGCATCCCGCGCGTCTGTGTCGTGACCTGGGTGTTCTTCACGACCGTGCCGGTGTAGACGTGGGGCGTACTGCCGCGCTTGGCCCGGTTGAGGACGGCGCCGACGGCGAGCACGACCAGGGCGACACCGACGAACGGCGCCAGCGCGGCGAGGACACCGGCCAGGGTGATGGCGGCAAGGCCCTGTGCGGCGAGCCAGACCGCGCAGCCGAGGCCGACCGCTCCGGCACCCAGCCCGATTGAGGCGACGGCCGTGCCCACCGCCCAGGTCGGGACGGTGCGGGTCTCGGGCTGCGCCACTGGCTGGGCCCCGGTCGGCTCTGCGGGGGAGGTGTCGCGGTAGGACGTGCAGGCGGGAGCGTCGAACGCTTCGGTGATGATCCTGCGGGCTTCGCTCTCCGCCTGCTGGGGCGTCATGGGCTGGTGCATCAGGCTGCCGCCTCTCGGGCGGTGAGGGTTCCGTCGTCGGCCTTGACCAGGGCACCGGCCGTGACCAGGGCCTTGATTTCCCTGCTGACGGTGCCCTTGTTGATCCCGGTTTCGGTGACCACGGCAGCCGCGGACCGGGCCCCGGTACGCACGGCGTTCAGCACCCGGTCACGGTTGGTCGCCTCGGCGGGCTGGGGGTCCTCGGAGCGGGGGGCCGGCACCTCGTCGTCCTTGACCAAGCTGAGCGAGGGGCGGGGCGCCGGGGTCTCGGGGCGCTGCCAGATCGCGGTGTCGGGGAGGTTGACGACCTCTTGGTCGGTCATGAAGCGCACCTTGACCGGGTCGGGCGAGCGCTGTCCGTCCCGCAGCATCGCGACGCCGGGCATGGGCAGTTCATCGGCCCGCCATCCCTTGTCCTGCGCCGACTCCCCGAACACGACGCGGGCCTCGGTAGGGGACTCGACCGCCAGTCCGAGGCGGGTGCCGAGCTGCTTGGCGATCTGCCTGGGGACGCCGTCGCCGTAGGTCGGGGACTGCGTCATCCACCACAGGTCGATGCACGCCGCACGCCCCATGCGCGCGATGCTGTCGAGCCCTTCCAGGGCATCGCGCTTCTCAACGATCGCCTTGCCCTTGTCGGTGTAGCCGGTCACGGTCTCAACCGCCGTGCAGGAACTCATGACCTCGGCGCCCTCGTCCACGACGAGCGTGATCCGGGGCCGCTCGGCGGTGGGGACGAGGGTGGCCTGTCCCTTGGGCAGCACGTCCAGGCGCTCTTCGAGCTCCGCCACCAGCTCGTCAACCAGCTCGACCACGGCGGCAGGGTCGTGGGCGACGCGAGCCCGGTGGTCCCACAGACGCCCCTCGACCTTCTTCAGGTCGATGATGACCAGCACGTTCTCGGGCCCGTCGGACGCCTTGAACAGCAGCGGACGCGAAGCGGTGGACTTGCCCGCCCCGGACATGCCCGCGATGAGCATCCGCAGCCCGAGCGGGACATCGACCTCTTCACCGGTGACCATGTCCACCCCGAGCGCGTCTCCGGGGTGGAAGGGGATCGCACCGTCCGGCGCGGCCGACCGGGTCCGCAGCCGGATCACCGCCCAACCGCCCCGCGAAGCGGCAGCCACCAGCATCGGCAGCTCGGTGCGGGCGCCCAGCAGGGCGCGGACCGAGTCGGCAGCCGTCCGCAGCTTCTTGACCGTCCACTGCCCGTCCAGCCGGATCTCGCACTCGATCCCGGCCGTGGTGATAGCCGGCGGGGTGGTGACCGTCCCGCCCAGGCCGCGCGCGTCGGCGTGCTCGACCCAGTACGAGGGGTCAAGACGCTCCATCAACTGCCGCTCTTCCGCGCTCACCTCCTCGGTGACCGAGGCGGTGACCTTCCTGCGCCCGAGCAGCAGACCGCCGACGTTCGCCGCGATGAGCACCGCCGAGACCGAGGTCGGCCACACCGTCCAGTCCTGCTGTGTGGACAGCACGTACGAGGACAGCCCCGCCGCCGAGGCGTGCGCGACGTGCGCCTTGGCCGCGACGGACGTGAGCGTGGCGGGGTAGTTCTTCCGGGCCGCCGCCAGGCCCTGCTTGGCGTGCCGGGCGTGCTTGGCCGCCGCCTTGTCCGCCCGCTTGGCCGACCGGCGTGCCGACGAGAGCGGGTTTTTCTCGTTCTTGCGCGCCAGCGCGCGCTGCGACCGGGCCGATGACGCCTGCACCCGAGCCGAGTTGTGTTCCTTCTGCGCCTTGAGAAGCGCCTTTAGGTTCTCTTCGGTGCGCAGTTGGCGGCGCCGGTCGGCCTCGGTGTCCCAGCGGGCCGCGAACGGGGCGCACAGCGGGGCCGCCGCATCCGCGAGCGCCGATGCCTGGTTAATTCGCTCAGTCGAGAATCGACGGGCCGCTTTGGTGGCGGCGCCGATCCTGTCCCATGCTGCTGTGTAGTCCACGAGGTTCCTCCAAGTTCGTGGATCAGGGCCGGAGACTTCGTTGGCGCGGGGCTCCGGCCCGTCCCTGCATGACTGGTTGCGCCCACCGGTTGCACCCCGGCAGACGGTTGACCCCCTGCAACCGCCTCTGACCTGCGAAGTTGCAGGTTGAGCCGAATTCGGGGATGGGGGCTCTACGCGCGCGCGTGTGCGCGCGAGGCCGCAAAATGCCCTCACGCGGGGCTGTTCCGGGGCCTCTCGCGGCCTGACAGCCCTTCGGGGGCTTCGCCCCACACGGAAGAAGTGCCAGACGCTCAGGAAGCCGTCTGCGGCGTCCGGCTGGTCGGGGCTGCTCGGTTCACAGCGCGCCTCGCGCCGTCATCAGGGCGGCCGCGGCCAGCGGGGCGCCGGTCGCCAGGGCGAGGTTCACCGCGCGCTGCAAAGCACGCATCTTGACCACCACGATCCGCGAGAGCGCCACCACGTGGTCCGCAGTGCGGTCCGCAGCCAGTTCGACGGTCAGTTCCTCGGCCGTGAGCTTGGCCCAGTGCGGGAACCCGACCTTCGCCGCGGTCGGGCTGATGCGGGGACGGACCACGAGGAGCAGCAGGGTTACCGAAGCGAGCAGCAGGCCCAGCGCCCCGGCACCGACGATCCGGGCCGCCACCGGCACCCCCGCCTGCGCACCCACCGACCACACGCCGGCCAGCGCCACGCCGTTGAAGGCCAGCAGCAGAGAAGCCTTGCTGTCGGTGCGGGCGATCTCCGCCTTGACCTCGCTCTTCGCGTCCTTCACGGCGCTCATGCCGCACCTCCCGCGAAGCTCTCGGCGGTCCGGTTGGCCAGGTCACGGCGCGCGTCCAGCGCCCGGCGCCGGGCCCGGCGGATGCGGCGGGCATCCAGCTCGGTCGGGGTGCGGTCCAACGTGATGATGACCGCCTCCAGCCAGTCCAGGTCGGCCGTGATGGCCGGCATCTCGGCCGTGATGGCGTCCAGCTCGGCCTCGGTCGGCTCACGCCAGGACGCGAAGGCCGTAACAGCCTCCTGAACAGTCACGATGTGGTCCATTGGGTCGTGCTCCCTTCACAGTGAAACGGCCCTGAAAGCGGCCCCGGTGTTCCAGCACCGGGGCCGCGCCGTTGAAGTCCGGACTATCCGGCTCCCCTCACCGCCCGCAGCGCGGGCAGATCGGGCAACCGTCAGGCCAGAGCGGCACCAGCGGTGGCGACGAACGCGTCGTGCGCGACCAGCGCCCCGGAGCGCAGGGCGGTCAACTCGCTCATGTCAGCGGCATCGCGCATGCGGTAGGTCGCCAGCGCCGCCTCGTCCGCCGCGGCCCGGGTGTCCCGGTCGCGGATGACGAGCTGAATACGCACCGCCGGGGCGGTAATGGCGCTGCGGGTCTCGTGCGCGGCCTGGCGCAGCTCCTCTATCCGGGCCGCATCGGCGCCGGTGAGCATGGCCTGGCGGGACTCCCACATCGTGCGGCGGTGATCCGAGACAGCCACCGCAAGCGCGGTGACGGCATCCAGCTGGTCACGCCACAGCGCCTCGGCCCGGGCGTCTGAGCGTTCGGCGTGCACGGCACGGTGCTGCAGAAGACCCGACAGCAGCGCGCCGGCCAGGGTGCCGATCACGGCGATAAGGCTGGTCCACATGGCAGTAACTCCTCTGTCGTGCGGGCAGATGAAGCGGCTCTGAGCTTCCGGCTCCCCTCAGCCCCGCCCGTACGAGACGGGCAGGGGAGGCAACCGGCCGAAGCACACGAAGCGCTGCGGATTGGTCTGGTCGTGCAGATGTCTCCTTCGGGAACACGAGCTCCCGTTCCAGGCATATGGAGACGTGGCCTTTCGGCCTAAGCCCTCCCGGATGACAAGGGCCCGGGGTCCCTCGGCCCGCTCTGTCCCGGGCCCCTGATCGCGCACGGCGCCAGGCAGCCCGAAGAAGGCCACCAAGGGCGACCGCTTTACAGTCCTAGGACTGCGCCGCGACTGACACGACCATGCACCAGCAGTCCTAGGACTGTCAACAGTCCTAGGACTATGTTTCACTGGGTCTGGTCGAGAGGAGTTCTGCATGGCGCCCAAGTGGCGAGAGCTGGCGGACCGACTAGCCGAGCGGATCAGGAACGGCGAATGGACCCCAGGTCAGCAGCTACCGCACATCAGGGACCTTGTTGAGGCTGGCGAAGGCTCCAAGGCGACGGTTCACGCTGCCTACAAGGCGCTAGAGGCTGAAGGGCTGGTGACCTCGTCGCGCGGGCACGGCACCATCGTCCGGCCGCAGACTCCGCTCAAGCGGCTGAGCATCGAGCGGTACGACAAGGCCAAGTGGCGTGATGGGGATGAGGTCGCGTTCATCGCGGACCGGGTCGCATCCGGGCGCGCGTACCGCCGTGGCGAGCAGACGCAGACGGTCAGCCTCGTCGAGGCGCCGCCGGCCGTCGCGGAAGCCCACGGCCTACCGCCGGGGTCCGAGGTGTACGCGCGGGCGCGACTCGTGAAGGAAGGCGAACAGCCGACACACAGCCTGACCAGCTACTACCGGCCGGAACACGTCGAGGGGACGCGCATCGTGGACCCGACGCCAGGCCCGGCTGGGCGCGGCGGGGGCTACCGGGTGCTCTACGACGCGGGGTACGAGATCGATCACATGCGGGAAGAGCTGTTCGCCCGCACTCCGACTCTGGAGGAGATGAAGCTCCTCCAGCTCCCGAGCGGCGAACCCGTCGTCGAGCTGCACCGGACCACGTACACGGCGGACGGCACGGTGGTGGAGTTCGCCATCGGGGTCCATGCCGCTTCCCGCTTCGCCTGGGCGTACGACTTCAAGGTGCCCGACTCCGCCCGCGACCAGAAAACCGACGAAGGAGGCCCACGTGCCAAGTGAAGGAAAGCCGCAGCCGATCGACACAGCGGTCATCACGACACCCAGCGACGTCCCCACCAGTGACCTGTGGCTCCTGGCGGACCGGTGGGAACGGCACGCCTCGCGTGCCACCGGACAGGACACCAGCGGCGCCGGCACCACGGACGTGGTCGCCGCACTCGCCCTCGGCACCGTGATCCGCCGCGTCCTTGACGACCAAGAGCAGCGCCTGGTCTTCGAAGGGCTGCGGCACGGAGCGACGTGGGAACAGCTCGCGGGAGCTCTCGGCACGACCGACCTCGCACAGGTCCAAGCAACGTTCATGACGTGGGCCCGGGAGCTCCCGGACGACGAGGCCACCGAGGCACTGCGCCACGCGGGAGACGGGAAGGGCAAGTGATCTCGGCACAGGCGTGGGAAGACGCCCAGACCATCTGGGACTACCACCAGATGCACCACGAGCCGCGGCCGTGCTCGGTCGCGGTCGGCCTGGGCAGCCACGACTTGGGCGTCGCTGACACCACGGTCGATCTCTACCAGCGCGGCATGGCATCTCTCATCGTCTTCACAGGCTCGACCAGCCTCACGACTCGCGAACGCATGCCGCGCGGAGAGGCTGTGCACTACCGGGAGCGGGCCCTTGAACTCGGCGTCCCTGACTCTGCCGTACTCGTCGAGACGAACGCGCGCAACACCGGCGAGAACATTCACTTCAGCCGAGCCCTGCTCGAAGAGAAGGGCATCGACGTCTCGTCGGTGCTACTGATCAGCAAGCCTTACGAGGAACGACGCGCGTACGCCACGGCCCGCAAACTGTGGCCAGGCGTTGAGATCGTGAGCGCATCCACTCCCATGACGTTCTCGGATTACGTTGACTCAATCGGGGATGCGCGCCTGGTGATTGACATGCTGGTCGGCGCACTCCAGCGGTTGCTGATCTACCCGGAGCAGGGATTCATGGTGGCTCAGGAGGTGTCGGCAGAGGTGATGTCCGCGTACGACCGGTTGCGCGCGGAGGGCTTCACCAGCCGCCTTGTGCGGCGCAGAGCTCCCGAGTCAACGCAAAAGCCAGCCCGCAGGCCGGGTGACAACTGACGCCACCACAAGGAGCAGATTACCGCTACAGAAGATCTATGCAGGCGTCAAACTAAACCTAGCCCTCGAATCTCGCAGCATAGAAAAAGTGTCCGTGTACGCGACTCCCAGAGCTACACAAGCATCTGGTATCAAAACTCGGTTGCGCGCTTCAGGGCGCGGCTTCTCGTGGGTGACAACCGTATGGTTGTGCGCTCTCGCATATGCAATGAGATAAAAATCGGCGGCATCGCTGACGAATTCGGCTATCGCACCCTGCGTGTAACTACGCGAATTCACCCACCTCGTCAGCTCTCCGAAATGTGCTACGGCCGCTGCATCAACAGGGCGAAAAAACCCCGGGTTCCCCTGACACCACTTAGCCAATTCATCTCTACTATACGTAAGCTCCTCCCGCACTTGCTCAATACTGCAGGCAATTAGATTGGAGTAAGCATAGTCCAGCCAAGACCAGAAGCCAGGGGCGATATCGAAGGCGTAATACCGATTCTTCGCTTCTATGAGAACATTGGAATCGACTAGGAACATCAAGCGACCCCGATTTCTGACGCGAGATTTTCGAATGTCTCGTGCTTCTTGGTCCCTAGAAGCCTATACGCATCACGAAAAGCAGTACCCCCTTCGAAAGTATCGGAAATTACCGCGCGAGCAAATTTTCGACTCAACCGAATGGGCTGCGTATAGTAGTAGTTCCCTCCGCTGGCCGCCCTACGCCGCGAACGCAATATCTCCGCAATGCGTTGATGCTCAACCGCGTACAGTTGCGTAAACTCATCCCAGTTGAAATACCGCGCGTCGTACAACCTCTTGAGGACCACCAGCGTACTTATGCGGTAAATCCGCGCCAGACGCTCAAGCTCAGCAACGGAGGCTTCCCCTCGGTATTCGGACCGAATTGCCCCCAAGGGAACCAGAACCTCTGCAGCGACCCGGTTGCACCACAACTCAGCTTCGTTGCCAGTAACGCGAGCCATCGCTGCGTCGGAAAGAGCGCTCTCTCCAAGCCAAATGTGCGCCAATTCGTGCGCCATCGTAAAAATCTGAGCTGCTTTGGTGTCAGCCCCATTAACAAAAATGAGTGGGGCAGTCCGATCAGCGAGGGCGAAGCCTCTAAATTCTTCTGGCTTTAATCTCCGATGCGTATCGGAACCGACGATGCCGTTGACCATTACCAGAACCCCGATGCTCTCGATCCGGTCAATCAATTGACGCAATGTGTCTTCCCAGGACGAGAAGGGGGCCCGGTCCGTGACTTCAAAATTTAGCCTGCGCCGGATCTCAGAAGCTACACCTGCAGGGTCAGAAGACGTTGTAGCGGTCCCTGCGAAATCGACTTCGGGAAGACCGTTCGTCGCCGCATATTCCTCATACCATTCCTGTCGTGACTGACAGGCATAGATAGTGTCAAGGAGGTCGGCCGACGGACGCTCAACAGCATGGTTCCCCATAGTTCGCATGTCGGGGATCGGCACTTCCTCAGTCGGCGGCTCTGAAAGAAATAGCAAGCCGACTGGGGTGTGGGTGGCGTGAGCGAATTTTTCCAGTTGCTTGAGTGTGGGACGCGTCCCCCCTGCAAGCCATTGCTCAAGTCGCGGAGCGCGCCGAGCGATGACGTCTTCGGACCATCCTGCGCGCTCTACCGCCCAGAGCAATACTTCCGGTTCAACTCGAACTCGAACAGACACTCGACGTCCCCTCCCCCCACTGCAACACTGCCTGGGTTACTACCATCTGTAACCATCAGCTCACGCATTCTACTGGAGGGGAAGACGATCGCCCAGAGGGCGTACCACACAGTCGCTCTTCCGCGAACTTCTTCCGCCCAAGGCACCCGTCAGGGAGTCACATTCCTGGTACCGCACACTCCCGCACGCCAGGCTGGAACATCTCGAAGGGCTGCAACGGCAGCATCCCCGTCGGAGCTCCGACACGTTCAGTCGAGGAGGGGACGACGACGCGTGCAGTCTCATCCGCAGTCTCATCCGTGGTCGTTCAGGGGCGTTCAGCAGTACGTGAGCGCCTCCTCACTTCCGGCCCATGGACCGGGCTGAACAGGCATGGACCCCACCATGCAGAGTTGGAAAGCGTGTTGGGGGCAACCCCTCACGAGTTCGAATCTCGTATCCTCCGCCCAGCCTCACCGGGCTGAACGTAGGGCCCCACCGCCTCGGCGGTGGGGCCCTACGTAGTTCGTGGTTGCAGTTGCCGGGTAAGCCCGAACACGATCCCCAGCCCCAAGCAGCCGTGACGCTGCGACAAGCGGGAGACCAAGCGGGACGGTGCCGTGGTGCAAGCCAGACCGAGGAGTACTTACGGCCGGGTCCGTCACTCCGGGCCTGGTCCGCCTCCTCGTCCCCGGGAGCGTGCGCGGGCACCGGCAGCGGTACGGGCGTGCGCATGGTCGGGTTCGTCAGCCCCGGAGCCCCGACGGGCGGCCTGGTGACGGCGGCCGGGGGGCTGCTCACCTCAGAAGCGGCGTTCACCTGTGTTACGGCCCTGCGCATCAGGTGCTCCGCCGACATCAGACTGCGGGGGAGTTCGGGCTCCACCTCGAACTGCGGGGCCGACTCAGCGCGACGCGTTCTCCAGCGCGTCCGACGGCCGAGTCCACGGTGACGGGCGAGTTCTCCGCCAGTTCCCGATCCCGGCAGCGCTGCTTCACAGCGCGGCGCCGCGGACCTCGTGCCACAGGCCGGCCGCCGCGTTCCTCCACCTCCACTGGTCCGACACGAAGTCGGTCGGCGGCGGTGAGGGCGAGCGAGAGACCCCAAGCTCCACGTCGATGTGGTCCGCCCGCGCGGCTCCGGTGGAGTTGTCATGGTGTGCTCTCCGTCTTGCTGCGACCTCCCGGTTGAGAGTCTCACCAGCACCACGGGCAGGTCACCGGCCGGTTCACAACAGGAACGGTTCTCTCCGCCGGACGGACGCGTCCGACTCGGGCCGACGGGCCGGACACGGAACGCCGTCCGGGCCGCTGGCCGCCTCCTCTGGAGGAGGCGGCCAGCGGCCCGGGTCAGCTGATCTCAGCGGCACTCATCCGGCGAACGCCGAGTACCGGCAGGCGGCGCGGAGGCAACGGGCCACCTCCGCGGGGCGCTCGCTACCTGCCACCGCCCTGGCCGCCGCCACGCCTGCGCGTGGTGTTTTCCTGGTTGTTGTAGGCCGACATACCGCTCGTGTTGGAGCGGCGCAGGGCCGGGCGGTTGTCGCTGGTCCGCGGCGGCCCCTCGCCGACGGGTTGCCGCGAGCGGACGGGCATGCTCATGGTCGGGTTCGCGACCGGCTCGGGGCGGGCCAGCCGCGCCTCGGGAGCCCGGCTGGAACGCCGCTCACGCCGCTCGCCCTCCGGCGCACGGCTGGACTCACGCCGGGAACGCCGCTCCTCCGGCGCACGACTGGACTCACGCCCGGAACGCCGCTCACCCCCCGGCGCACGACTGGACTCACGCCCGGAACGACGTTCCTCGGACGAACTGCTGGAACCACTCATCGACCGGGGAGCCGCAGACTGCGGAAGAGTACCGTTCCAACTCGGCGGCGGACGGCGGTCGCGCTCCGCACGGGGAGGCCGCACCGCGCGGGGCCGCTCCTGCGGAGCCGCACTCGAATCCCGCCTGCGCCGCTCGCCCTCAGGAGCCCGGCTTGACTCCCGCCGGGAACGCCGCTCGCCCTCGGGAGCCCGGCTTGACTCCCGCCGGGAACGCCGCTCCTCCGGCGCACGGCTGGAAGTCCGCCTGCGCAACTCGCTGTCCTCAGAGCCCCGGCCCCGCTCGGATCCGCTGGCGCGTCCCCGCACAGGCAGCTCGTAAGAAGCGTTGAACGGATCACCGAAGCTCGGGCGTTCGATCTGCGGCGCCGGCTCCGCCGCGCGACGCGCGCGCTCGGCCTCCGCCGCACGGGCCTGATTGGCGGTGTAACGATTCCTGGCGTACTCGCCGGCCATTGCCACGCCTTGCAGCGCGGCACCGGCCGTCCTGGTCGCAGGGTCGGCGCCGAAGCCGTACATTCCAGCACCGGTGGCCCTTGCGGCACCGAGTGCGGCGGCGAAGACGTCCGGCGGATCGTTGGGGTGAGGCCGCAGCGCCCTGCGGCCCTCCAGGAAGACCGTCCGCGCTCCGGAGGCGCCAGTGAAAGCGACGCCCCAGTTGTAGGTGGAAGTCCAACCCTGGTCCGCATCGTCTCGGGCGGTGCCGACGGCCTGCAGGGCCAGCCCGGCGGATTCCAGGGAGTCGACGGCCGTGTCCACGACGGCGGGCGTCCTGTCGACCACCCACTGCCCCGTCCGTCCCGCACGGTCGATCGCGGAGGTCAGAAGCTCGGATCCGCGGATTTGGTGCGCCACGTTGTACACGGTGTTGTACCACGGTTCCGACTGGTATTCCTCGGGTGGGGGTGAGGGCGATCGGGATTCACCACGTTCGGGATCGGGCTCACGACGGCGCCGGCTGCGTCGGTCCGGAGGGGTTGTCATGGTGTGCTCTCCGTCCTCTGTAGAGGTTCACCTCCTTACTACGGGGGTTGGACCCCGGTGGTTCACGGTGCTGCCCGGTGCCGGAGCCGGCACGCTGTCACTTCTTCCCTATGGACCGGGCCCGCTTCTGCGAGGCCGCCGCCTCCCAGGGCTGCTTCGGGGGCCGGCCGCGTGGGGGGTTGCCGTTGGGCGTCGGTCCTGCCGCGCGTGACTCCCGTGCGGCGGCCGAGACGGCGTTCTGGTCGAAACCCGGCGTGCCGGGTCGGCCGGCCACGAGCGCGTCCGTGCTCGCCAACGAGGTGCGGCGCGCGTTCGGCTCGCTCTCCGAGCCGCGCTTCAACGTCGCCTCGTCGGCACGGACGGCCAGGGCGGGTCGCCGGAAGCGCTCCGACGACGCTTCGGCGCTCCGGGCCTCCTGGCCCTGGACGGGCGCGGCGCCAGGGGCCTGAGCAGGTGCGGCGTTACGGGCCTGTACGGGTGCGGCATCCCGGAACAGGGTGGGGTCGGTCTCCCGTCCCAGGCCCGACTGCGCGCCCTGCGCCGGGGCGGCGCGCCGCGCCGCCTCCTCGACCGCCTTCAGGTGCCGGGCCTGGGCCTCGCCCGCGATCGCCCCCATCACGGGCAGCTCCCCGCGGTCGTACGCCGCGGCGTACCGCGGGTTCTGGGTGATCATCTGAAGCGCGGCCACCTCGACCAGTTGCTTCTCGAACGCGCCGAGTTGCTGGTACCGCTCGAATGCGGACCGCCGGTCGGGCTGGTGCGCAGCCTGTTGCGCGTACCGCTGCTGGGCCGCCTGCTGTTCGTAGCGTGGGTCGTACTGCTGCCCGAGGTGCTGGCCCGGCTGCTGCTCGTGCCCCTGCTCGGGCGGCCCGGGACGGTGCTCCTCGCCGTCGGCGCCGCGCAGCATGACCCGCAGCTCGCGCACGGCGCGGACCATCCGGCTCGCGGCGCCGCTGCGCCGGCGTTCGGTACTGGCCCGCGGCGGGGCGGGGCGGCCCTGCCGCCTGGCCGCCGCCTGGTCCCGTGCGGCCATAGCGCGCGCCCCGTCGCGGTCGGCGCTGATCTGCTGGGCCGCGAGCTGGTCGGCCACGGCGAGCTCATGGGCCAGCTCGTAGGGGTCGAGCTGGTCGGTGGGTTCGGACATGGTCGCGTCCTTCGGTCGGGTGCGGCGTGGACAGCGGTACGGCGGAAGCCGCGGCGGCTGGGCGGTGACCGGCGGAGGGCCCGAACAGGGCTGCGTGGCGGCCCTGTGTCCCTGCCCGGGGGCGGGGCCGATAGTGAACCGGGCCCCCCGCGCGCACGTGGTGGTGGCGTGGAGACTTCCATGACGACAGCGGCAGGAGAACAGACGATGATCGATCCCGAGCCCGAAGAGAACTCCGGTACGGAAGAGGGCGCACCGCCCGCCCCCCAGCCCGAGTTCATCCTCTATCTGGGCGGGCGCGACTACGAGGACGCACTCTTCCAGCTGGTGGAGTGGACGCACAACGTGCTGCTGCCCGTCTACGGCAGGGAGATCACCTCCACAGCGCTCTGGTGCTCGCGCTGGTGGGAGCACCCGGAGGCGGTCGCACAGCTCCACGGCCTGTGGCTGGCCTGGGCGGAACTTTCCAACCCGGCGCAGGACATGACGGGCCCGGCCGCGTGGCACCGCGACTTCCTGGGCCCCGTGATGGCCACCCTGCGCGACCCCATGGGGCCCTTCGCCGGATGCAAGCCAGGCAACCACCGGCCGAAGGAGGTCCCGCAGGTGGAGTCGCCCTTCGTGGCCGTCGGCGCCTGAGCGGCCGTCCGGTTCGTCAGGGCAAGCGTCGGCTGCTCCGTGCGGCCGGGCGCCGGTGGTGACGCGGGTTCATGCCTTCCGGCAACGCCCCTGGTGGTCGTTCTCGTCGTCACAGCCGATGATCGTCAGCACGGCGTGCGGGTCCTTGCCGTCGGCCTGCGCGTTGAGGCAGAGGTTTCCGCTCTCGAGGTTGCGGATCAGGTAGAGGTCCGAGCCGCCCGGCCCGCCGCCCTTCTCTTTACGGTCCAGCAGCCAGCGCTGGTTGTCGTCCTTCGTGGAGTCGCAGGGCGCCTGGTGGACGGTATCGTTCCGCTTCCCCTTGCCTGGGATGTCCACGCCCTTCGCGGTCTTGACGCGTGACGGGCGTCCTTGTGCCGTATCTGGCGTTCCAGACGGTCTACACGCTGTTCATGCGGTGGCTCGACGACCCGCAGCGGGAGTTCCACTACCAGGAGCCAGGGTTCGCGCTCTGGTTCCTCGTCGCGTTGTTCGTGTGGCGACTGACCACGCCGGTGTGGGAGAACCTGCGCTGGCCGATGCCTGTGGCCCTGGCGATCGCCGTGGGTGCGAGTGTCACGCCGAGCATCGGCAACGACCTGGACCTGATGCGCATCGCCCAGTTCCTGCCCTTCTTCGTCCTGGGGC
Source organism: Streptomyces sp. B15 (assembly GCF_018070605.1). NCBI lineage: Bacteria > Bacillati > Actinomycetota > Actinomycetes > Kitasatosporales > Streptomycetaceae > Streptomyces > Streptomyces sp. B15. The sequence goes on along the minus strand of NZ_JAGPXJ010000041.1, from coordinate 15,062 downwards.
TGCAACTGCGGCCGGAGCACTTCGAACTCGTACAGCGTCGTACGGCCCGTCGTCTCGCGGTGCCGGTGGCGGCCTGTGCGCTGCTGCTGGCGTACTGGGCGGTGCCCCGGATGTCTTCCGACTGGTTCCTGCGGGAGAAGTCCGCGGAGGAGATGGGGGTTCCTGCCTGGGTCGACGCGACGATGGTGCTGGCCGTCTTCGGCTGCGGTCTGGTGCTGACCGCGTGCTTCCTGGCCTGGGTTCCTCGCCGGCACATGTGGTTCACCGCCCTGGGCGCGGGCACGCTGTACGCCTACCTGCTGCATGTGTATCCGATCAAGCTCTCCCGCGAGCTGGACTGGTACAGCCTGGACTGGGTCGGTCACCCGGCGAGCCGTGTCGCCCTGACGGTGCTCGTCGCAGCGATGATGACGCTCCTGTGCACGCCTCCTGTACGCAAGCTGTTCCGGCCCCTGATGGAACCGGACATGCCCTGGTTCTTCCGGGACGGCCGACAGGCAGGAGGAGCGGCTCACGGCAAGCGGCCGAAGCGGGACCACTCGGGGCGCTGAGCAGTTCGCTCGCCGTCCACGGCATGCCGACGACTGAAGTGCCCCCGCTCTTCGGAACGTGGTTGCCCGATCGCCCGGACACCTCTTTCTACAGTGCTGTAGTTTTTTTGTCGGGGCCTCAAGCCGAGGCCGCCGGATCCGCCATCGGCACGGAATGGAGAAGAACGTGGGAGTTTCCCTGGCCAAGGGTGGCAACGTCTCGCTCAGCAAGGAGGCACCGGGGCTGAGCGCGGTTCTGGTCGGCCTGGGCTGGGACGTGCGGAGCACCACAGGCACCGACTACGACCTCGACGCCTCGGCCCTGCTGTGCGACGAGGCGGGCAAGGTCGTCTCCGACCAGCACTTCGTCTTCTACAACAACCTCAAGAGCCCGGACGGTTCCGTCGAGCACACCGGAGACAACCTCACCGGCGAGGGGGAGGGCGACGACGAAGTCGTCAAGGTGAACCTGGCTGCCGTTCCCGCCGAGATCGCCAAGATCGTCTTCCCCGTCTCCATCCACGACGCCGAGGCGCGCTCGCAGAACTTCGGGCAGGTGCGCAACGCCTTCATCCGGGTCGTCAACCAGGCGGACAACCAGGAGATCGCCCGCTACGACCTGACCGAGGACGCCGCGACGGAGACGGCGATGGTCTTCGGCGAGCTGTACCGGCACGGCGCCGAGTGGAAATTCCGCGCCGTCGGCCAGGGCTACGCGTCCGGACTGGCCGGGATCGCGGCCGACTTCGGCGTCAACGTCTGATACCGCCGCACCGGACCGCTGCCCCGAGGCGGCGGTTGTGCCGCGGGGCGCTCCCCCGATCCGTGACCCACTGCGACTCGAACCGAGGACCCTGAGATGTCCGTGAACCTGTCCAAAGGCCAGCAGATCAGCCTGACCAAGTCCGGCGGCGGCTCGCTCGCCAACGTTCGAATGGGGCTGGGCTGGCAGGCCGCACCGCGCAAAGGATTCCTTGCCAAGCTCACCGGGGCCCGCGAGATCGATCTCGACGCCTCTGCCGTACTGTTCGCGGCCGGTGAGCCGGTCGACGTCGTGTTCTTCCAGCATCTGGTCAGCGACGACGGCTCGGTCCGGCACAGCGGTGACAATCTGGTCGGCGGCACCGGCGTGGGCGACGACGAGTCCATCGGTGTGGCACTCGAACGTGTCCCGTCCCGGGTGGACCAGATCATCTTCACGGTGAACTCCTTCACCGGTCAGACCTTCGAGGAAGTGCAGAACGCCTACTGCCGCCTCATCGACGAGAGCTCCGGCCAGGAGCTCGCGCGCTACACCCTCACAGGAGGCGGGCCGCACACAGCGCAGATCATGGCGAAGGTCCATCGGTCGGGCGAAGGGTGGCAGATGGCCGCCATCGGCGAGCCGGCACAAGGACGCACCTTCCAGGACCTGCTGCCCGCCATCGCCCGTCACCTGTGACGTCCACAGAGCTGGTGAGTCGCGGCCGGCCCCGCGTTTGAGCCGCCTGGGAACCCGGTGTCCGACACGGTCGTTCCCCGGACATCCCTTTTCTCAGAGGAGCCAGCCCGTTGTCCGCCACACCGACGGACCATCCAGGACACAGACCCCGGTCTCTCCGCCTCCCCGCACGTGACCATCCCGCCCGGCCGGACGGTGGCCGGTGAACGCTGCACTGGGCCTGCTGGCCGTCTTCGTCCTGACGGCCGGCACCGGTTATTTCGTCGCGCAGGAGTTCGCCTACGTCTCGGCTGACCGGCTCACTCTTTCTCGCGAGGCTCAGGCAGGCGACAAGCGGGCTGCCAGGGCGCTGAAGGTGCTGGAGCGCCTGTCGTTCATGCTCTCCGGGGCACAGCTCGGCATCACCGTGACCGGTCTCGTCGTCGGTTTCCTGGCCGAACCCTCGGTATCGGCACTGCTCAAGCCCACGCTGCAGGGCCTCGGCCTGTCCGGTGAAGCGGTGACGGGTATCTCTGTTGTACTCGCCTTCGTTCTGGCCACCGTGCTGCAGATGGTGCTGGGTGAGCTGGCGCCGAAGAACCTCGCCATTGCAGTGCCCGAGCGGCTGGCCAAGTCGCTGGCGGCCTCCACGCTGAGTTACCTGAGGATTGTCGGTCCCCTCGTACGTGTCTTCGACAGCGCGGCGAACGCGCTGCTACGCAGAGTCGGGATTCAGCCGGTCGAAGAGCTGCACCACGGCGCCACTCTGGAGGAGCTCGGGCACCTCATCGGTGAGTCGCACCAGCACGGAGAGCTGCCCGCACAGACGGCGGAGCTGCTGGACCACGCGCTGGAGTTCTCGGAGCGGTCCCTGAGCGAGGTTCTCGTACCGCGGGCGGATGCCGTATTCGTACGCCGGGACGCCGACACTTCCGAAGTGGTGGCATTGATCGCCCAGCACGGACACTCCAACTATCCGGTGCTCGGCGACCACCCCGACGACATCGTCGGAGTTGTGGGGGTCCGCGAGCTGATGCGGCTGTCGGCCGACCAACTGGAGCACACAACCGCCGGTGCGCTGGCACGTTCCCCGCAGCTTCTTCCCGACTCCCTGGCCCTCCCTGCGGCTGTCGGCCAGATGCGCAAGCGGGGAGACGAGTTCGCTGTCGTGCTGGACGAACACGGCGGCGTAGCGGGGCTGGTCACCTACGAGGACATCGCGGAGGAACTGGTCGGCGACATCGCCGACGAGAGCGACACCGTCAGAGCCTCCGTTGTCGCGGACGCGGGCGGGTGGCTGGTCGACGGTGGCCTGCGCCTTGACGAGGTCGCTGATGCCACAGGAGTCGAGCTTCCGGAAGACAGCGACTACTCCACCCTCGCCGGGCTGGTCATCGACCGCCTCGGCCGGTTCCCCACCATCGGTGACCGTATCACCCTGGAGTTGCCGGACAAGAGCCTCGCGGTCATCGACGTCAAGGCCCTCGACCGGCACGTCCCGGAACGTGTCCGGCTGGAACGAACCGTGGGCCGACCGCCGGCGGACGCACGCCCCGGCAAGGAGGACTCCGCATGAGCTTCCCCGTGGCCGTGCTCGTCACGCTCCTGCTGCTGATCGGCAGCGGCTTCTTCGTCGCCGCTGAGTTCGCCCTCGTCGCCGCCAAGCGGCACCGTGTCGAGAAGGCCGTATCCGAAGGCCGGCGTGGTGCCAAAGCTGCCCTGGCAGGCATGCGCGAGCTCTCGCTGATGCTCGCCGGTGCGCAGCTGGGCATCACCGTGTGCACGCTGGGCCTGGGCTCGGTCTCCAAACCGGCCATCTCCCACGCACTCGACCCCCTGCTGCACAAGCTGGGGCTGCCCGGTGGCATCAGCTACGGCGTCTCCTTCGCCATCGCCATGGCCGTGGTGGTCTTTCTGCACATGGTGGCGGGTGAGATGGCTCCCAAGTCCTGGGCCATCGCCCATCCCGAGCGGTCCGCGATGCTGCTCACTCCCACTTTCCGCGGCCTGGTCACAGTGGTGCGGCCCCTCATCTGGCTGTTCAACAAGATGAGCAACGGCCTCGTGCGCATGTGCCGGGTGACGCCGCGCGAAGAGCTGGCCTCCGTGCACAACCGGGAGCAACTCGCCCACCTCGTGGCCGAGTCCGAGCGGCTGGGGCTCATCAACAGGACGGATTCCGGGCTGATCACCCGGTCACTGACCGAGCCTCAGAGCCCGGTCGCCGGCCTCCAGGTTCCCGCCGCACGCATCGCTTCCGTACCAGCCGACGCAGGACTGGAGGGCATCCTGCGAGCAGCAGCCGACAGCGACCGCACACGTCTGCTCGTCCGCGACGGCGAGACCGTTCTGGGCTCCCTCCACGCTCGTGACGCCCTGGTCGCTCGGGCGGGCGACCGTCCGCCCCTGGCACGCGACCTGGCCAGGCCCATTCCTGAGCTCTCCGAAAGCGACACAGTCGCCGACGCCGTCGAGCGACTACGGCACAAGCGTGCGTCGTTGGCCCTCGTACGGGACGAGTCCGGCCGGCTCACCGGAATGGTCAGCCTCGATGATCTACTCGCCCGTCTTCTGCACCCCGCGGCCTCCTGAGCAGCCGAGGTCTTCCGGACAAGTTGACGGTCGGGTGTCAGGGCCGCTCGTGTGGGGTCGTGTCACGCTCGACGGCCTCGCCGGGGACGACGCGTGCGGCCCCATGCCGCTCCCGGTCTCCAGCCGCGTCGTGCTGCCGTGTGTCGTCCTTCAACGCCTTCTTCTCGCTCTTGAGGATGCGTGCCGCCTTGCCCGCCGAGCGGGCGAGTTCCGGCAGCTTCTTCGCCCCGACCACCACCAGAACGACGATGAGCAGCAGGGCCAGTTCACTCAACCCGAACATGTGATCCACTCCCTGGGCCGGGCGACGCAAAACGTCGACAGCGGTGGCGACTTGAAAACTACAACGCTGTAGAAGCCTGGCGTAGCGTAGGGCCTGCGGCAAGTACGCCTCGTGACAGGGGCGGGACTGCACGCACACAAACGCTGGCACGGCATACGAAGGAGAACGCCCGCGATGGTGTTCAAACGGCTTCTCGGGGCTCTCGGGGTGGGCGGCCCCTCGGTGGACACGGTCCTGGACGACGGACCAGTACGGCCGGGCGGCCCGCTCTCCGGCCAGGTGCACCTCGAAGGAGGCTCCGCCGACTGCGAGATCGAGCAGATCACTCTCGAACTCGTCGCCCGGGTCGAGGCGGAACACGGTGGCGAGGAGCACGAAGGCGTGATCGCCTTCGACCGCCTCACCGTCGGCGGCGGATTCCGCCTCACCGAAGGCGAGCGTCGCAGCGTGCCGTTCACGGTCACTCTTCCGTGGGAGACACCGATCACGGAGCTGCACGGCCAGGCCCTCGGCGTGATTCTCGGCGTCCGTACGGAGCTGGCCGTGGCGGGAGCCAAGGACAAGGGCGATCTGGACTCCCTACGCGTGACACCGCTTCCCGCGCAGGAAGCCGTACTGGAAGCCCTGGGGCAGCTCGGATTCGGCTTCAAGTCCGCAGACCTGGAGCTCGGCCACATCCACGGCACAGGACAGACGCTGCCCTTCTACCAGGAGATCGAACTCTCCCCGGCCCCCCAGTACGCACACGCCGTCAACGAGGTGGAAGTGACCTTCCTCGCCACCCCGGGCGACATGGAGGTCGTCCTTGAGGCCGACAAGCGCGGCGGCCTCTTCTCCGAGGGACACGACACCGTCAACCGCTTCACCGTCAGCCACGAGCGCGTCGAGCACCTCGACTGGAACACCGAAGTCGACTCCTGGGTACGGCGGATGGTCGAGCACCATGGCGGCTACGCCGCAGACCACGCCGGCCCGTACCCGCCCCACCAGGGCCATGGATTCCACCACCACGACGACTCCCATGGCAGCCACCACCGCTCCGGTCCGAGCACCGGTGCTGTCGTCGCCGGCGCGGCGGCCGGTGTCGCCGTCGGCGCGGCCGGGGGTTTTGTGGCCGCCGAGGTCATCGACGAGGTCTTCGACGACGATGACGAGGAGGAAGAAGAGGACTGAGCACCGGCGGGACTCGGCGCACCCCTGCACGGGAGGGCGCCCCCGCAACCGGAGGCGGTCGATGGGTGAGCGGTGGTCGGCGAGGCGCTCTGCCTTCCGGCCACCGTCGCGATGCGTCCGCCCCACCGTCCCCCTCTGCATTCGGCACCCTGAGCACGGTTCGACCGCCCCTGGACCCCGATGCCTCGGAAGAAGAACGCGAACCCGGTCTGGTAATTTCTACAGCCTGTAGAGTTCCCTTCCCCGGTGCCTGTAGGCGACCGGGGCCGACAAGGGAGAACGGAGTTCGTATGGCCCTCTGGGACCGCATCAAGGAATCGGCGCAGACGATGCAGAGCCAGCTGGAGGCGAAGAAGAACGACCTCAAGAGCGGAGCCTTCCGGGACGCGAGCATGGCGATGTGCGCCCTGGTCGCCGCGGCCGACGGCAGCATCGACCCGGACGAGAGGCGCAAGGTCGCCCAACTCATCGCGACCAACGAGGTACTGCAGAACTTCCCCGCGGAAGATCTGCAGGCCCGGTTCGAGGCCAACTGCGACAAGCTGACCGCCGACTTCGACTTCGGCAAGGTCAGCGTGATGCAGGAGGTCGGCAAGGCCAAGAAGAAGGCTGCCGAGGCGCGCGCCGTCATCCAGATCGGCATCGTCATCGGCGGCGCCGACGGCGACTTCGACAAGGACGAACAGGCCGTCGTCCGCGAAGCGTGCTACGCGCTCGGGTTGCCGCCCCACGAATTCGACCTCTGACCGCAAGGACGCGCCCCTGACCTCAAGGACGCACACAGCAAGGACACACACAGCGGCCCCGGCTGCCACCGCCGCTCCCCTGCCTCTCGGGAAGGCGAAGGCGATCGCGGCGGCCGGCAGGAGACCGATGGGCGGTGCGCGCCAGGCCGCGTACCGCCTTCTGCCTTGCTTCCGCCTCTTCCCACCGCCGGTCACGCACGGCCAGGAGCCCACATGCCGAAACACAGCATGCGGAGCGGGGACGCCCCCGACGGGAAGGGGAAAGCGGTTCACCGACAGCACACTGTGCGCAAAAAGAGCCGGATAGCAGGCGTCGTACTGCTTTCCCTCCTGGTGCTTCGGACGTCAGGTGCTGCTTGGTTCCGCCCTGCAAACTGCCCGACGGCAACTGGACCCGCACCCGGCACAACGCGATGTTCAACGCGGCCTTCTCGGTCGGACAGACCAAGGAGGGCAACCCCGCTTGCACGCAGAACACGGTCGAGAACCTGACCGGGCTGCGGGTGGACCACACCGTCGTCGTCGACTTCAAAGGCTTCTCGGCGGTGACCGAAGCCGTCGGCGGCGTGCCGGTCTGTGTGCCCAAGGACGTCTACCAGAACGGCCTGAACCCCAACCGGCGCTCCCGCGGCAAGCTCCTCTTCCACGCCGGCGAGCAGACGGTCTCCGGCCGGCGGGCGCTGGATTACGTACGTATCCGGCACGGCATAGGGGACGGATCCGATATAGGCCGCATCAAGCGCCAGCAGGCTTTCGTCGGCTCCCTGCAGCCGCAGCCGATGTGCTGCGTGAGCACCACTTCTCGGTGACCGGCAGCGGGAATGCCGCCACCCAGAACCACACCGGAACCGTCATCACCTATGGGCCGGGAGAGCGTTCCCGAGCGGCCGAACTGGCCAAACTCTTCCCCGACGTGACAACAGAGCCGGGCACAGGTCAGGGCCTGCGCGTGACCCTGGGAGCCGACTACAAGCCTCACCGCGCCATGGACGACGGTGGAGCGGGTGGCAAGGAGCAGAAGGACAAGGGACGCTCAGCAGCGGACAACCCCTGCGACGACCTCTCCTATGGGTGAGCCCTCGTGCGCTTGAGCCGCTGCCGGCGCAGGGAATGACCCTCTGGTCACCTGCCCGTCTGCTCCGCGCACACTCACGCAGCCGAGAGCAAGTCCCTCGGACACGCCTCCCGGACGACTCCACCGGTTCACTCCGCACTTGGACCCGCCGAATCCCCGAACTCAGAACTGCCGAAATCAGGCGCTTCGTAACCAGGGCTGAAGCCGGGTGACGAGCGCGGAGCTGCCGTCCGCGCGTTCGATCGGTCCGGGTGCTCACCGCCTTCCTCAAGCAGACGAGAACGGAGACAGGGCAGCACGGCGCGCTCCAAGAGCGCCGTCCGCCAGGCGGCGTGCGCCTCCTCCACCCTGCGCTCCCCTATCTGGTCCGGCCGCGAACCGTCCCGGGAGCTGGGCCGAGAATGGCTGCGCGCGGCGACGACGACTCTGCCGAGACCGAGAGCCCCCGTAACCGCTGCGATGCCGGCGCCCGACCAGCCGGTCAGCACCAGAGATGTGCCGACATCCTGCTGGGAGTCGAAGAGCATCAGCAGGTATCCGAGCAGCAGGAAAATCGCAGCTGCCGCACCGGAGACCAAGGGAACGAGGACCGCGAAGGCAGCAAGCAGTCCTCCGCCGTGCTCACGAGCCGGCCCCGACGCCGGCTGGGACGGTTCCCCGTCGGAGCGAACCATCGCCCGGGCCCGCTTCAGTGCCTGGTACTCCTCAGCGACCACATGCACCAGGTCGGCGGCGGAGTCACGCGCTGCCTGCCGCAGACGCTCCGCCGTCCCAGCCGGGGAGTTGCGGAGAGCGTCATGGAACGGCTCGGTGCGCAGGGCCTCCTCGACCAGTTCTTCGACCTCCCGCAGATCTTGCGGTGAGAAGGATCGGAAGGACGGATCGTTCCCGTCACCGACCGGCAAAGCTCCCACTACTCTTCCCTCCAGGCGCACACCGACAGCGAACTTCTACAAATATGTAGAAGATACTGGAGGTGTCGCATGACAACCACGGCTGCATGGAGGTCGGCTCACGCGGCGGATTGGCTAACGTAGGTCACCGGCCAGTGAGGGAGGAGCCATGGACAGAGCAGGGCAGGAACCGGGGCGACGGCGCGGGCAGGGGCAGCTCGAAGCCATGGTGCTCACGGCGCTGCACGAAGCGGAGGAACCGGTGACCGCCGCATGGGTGCGGGACCGGCTGGGTGGCGACCTCGCCTACACCACCGTGATCACCATCCTCTCCCGCCTGCTCGCCAAGGGCGCGGTGACGCGGGAGAAGGCCGGACGCTCCTTCGCATGGACACCCTCCGCCGATGCGGCGGGTCTCGCAGCGAACCGTATGCGCCAGCTCCTCGACAAGGAGAACGACCGGGGAACCGTCCTGACCCGCTTCGTCTCCGGGCTGACCGGCGAGGACGAGCAACTGCTGCGGGACCTGTTGACCCAAAGCCATAACAGGTCTGCGGCGGACGGCGCCCAGCGAAGCGGCACCGGCCCTGGATCGGACGGCGCCCGAAGGAAGCGCGACTGAGCCGTGGGCCTGTTCGTCCTCCTCCCCCTCGTGCTGCCCCTGACGTCCTGGCCGGTGGCCCGGCTCGCGGAGCGACGTCTGCACCCGCGTACGGCGACCCTCCTGCTGGCCGCGGTCGGCGCGGTCCTCGCGGCGTGCAGCACCTTGTGCCTCGTGCTCCTGGTCGTCGTCGGCACCGCGCAGTTGCCCGGCAACCCGCTGCCCGATGCCTGGTCGGACCCGGAAGTACGGCAGGCCGTCCCCTACGACGAGGTCCTGGGCCAAGCCTCCATTCCCGCGCTCGCCGCCCTCCTCGCCATGTGTGGCGGCACCCTCGTCCGCCACCGGCGCGTCCACCGAAGGGCTTTACTGGCGCTCGAGGGGGTGCGGAACTCCTCCGTCGCGGTCCTTCCCGACAAGGCTCCCTACGCCTTCGCTCTGCCCGGCACCCGACGCAGCCGGAAACGGATCGTCGTATCCACCGGCATGCTCGACGCCCTGCAGCCCGCCGAACGACGCGCGCTCTTCGCTCACGAGCGGGCGCACCTGGCCGCCCGTCACCATCGCATCCTGCTGCTCGCGCAGCTGTCCGCCAACGCCCACCCGTTCCTGCGGCCGCTGCGAACCGCGGTCGAATTCGGCGTCGAACGATGGGCCGACGAAGAGGCGGCACAGTACGTCGGCGACCGGCGCCTGACAGCCCGCGCTGTGGGCAAGGCCGCACTCATCGCAGCATCAGGCCCGCTGAGTGGTGTTCTCACCTTCGCGGCCGCAGGCCAGGTGCCTCGCCGCGTTCAGGCCCTGCTCGCCCCCGCGCCCACCGCCCGCTTGTGGCGACCTCCCGTCACCGCCTCCGCGTTCGCCACCTGGCTGGCAGCGGCCGGCGCCGCAGCCTCCGCCCTGTCGTCCGCAAACGCCGCCATCACCCTGGCGTTGATCCTCAAGGCAGCCACACCGCTCTGACCTTCACAGTTCGTGCCCAGCGTCAGGGCAACGCCTGCAGCTCTACACCCGCTCCTGGCTGCCTCCCGTTGCCGAAAGCCGGGCCAGACCGCTCTCCAAAGAGTCCAGCGAACGCCGCATCTCCGCGATATCCGCCCGCAACCGCGCCACCTCCGCCATGGCCGCCCCGTCGGCCCGCGGTATGTCCACGCGGTGGCCACCTGTTGGTGACGCCGAGGGCGCTTCGCCCTCCTCGGCCTCCATCTCGCTCGCCTCGTCAAGAGACTTGATCACCACTCCGACCAGTACATTGACCAAGACGAACGAGCCCAGCAGAACGAACGAGGCGTAATAGCCGAGCGACCAGCGCGACACCTCCAGCCCGCCGCGAACGGCGTCTCCCAGCCCATCCAGCGTCATCAGCAAGAAGAGCGTGAGGACAGCTCGTCCGAGTGAGCCGAAGTGCTCGGGGTCGTCATCGGCGAAGAAGACCCAGCCCAGCATCGCGTACAGGTACAGCAGCAACGCACCGACCAACAGGAAGCTCACAGTTCCGGGGAGGCTCCGGGCAACCGCCACCAGCACGATGCGAAGCTGCGGCAGAAAACGAGCGGCCCGCAACACACGGGACAGTCGCAACAGCCGGAGGATGGTCGCGTTCTCCCGCACGATCGGGAGATAGCCGCACAGCACCACCGCAAGATCGAAGAGATTCCACGGATCCCGGAAGAAACCCTTGGGCCGATCCATGTGCGCCCCGGCACGCAGCAGGATCTCCACGGTAAAGAGGGCGAGGAATCCGTGCTCGACCGCCCGTAACGCTCCGTGCCAGCGGTCCACCACTCCGGCATACGTCTCAGCGCCGAGCACCACCGCATTCGCTGCGATCAACACAAAGACCGCCACTGAGAAACGACGGTCTTCCGTGAGCGCGCGACAACGAGCTGCCCAACGGGCTCGCCGGCTACAGCGGACAGCGCTCGGACTCGCCATGACTCTGTTCTGAACTCCCAGCAGACTCGTCCCGCTCCGCCTCAGCCGATGTCCTGACCCCGGCGAGCCGCACGAAGCAAATCGGTCTACATCAGTGTAGAAGAGAGCTTGGCCTCCTCAGGGCCCCTCCACCACCGCACAACCGCCTCCCCAGAGCTGCCACCGTCAACAAGCACCGACGCGACTTCCCCTGGACACAGCCGAAGCGGCGCCGAGCCGGACATGTCGAACACCGCACCGGCGCATACTCACAGCACGCACTTGGCCGGGAGCTGCGTGCGCGACACGAGTGCCGACCGAATACGGCTGAGGTCGCGTCCGTCGAGAGCAACCCCTCCACCTTGTCGGCCGTGCGCCGGACATCGTTGCAGTCGCTCGGCACGACTCCCGCCGCCATCAACCAGCCCCGCAATTTGTGGAAGCTCATCAGGCGACAGCCTCGGTGGCCCGCTTTCCCGAGAGCCAAAGAGGTGACAGTTCCCAGCACGTTCGTGGTGGGTCGATCCCTGAAGAGCAGGGTGGGTAACCAGGACAGCGACATGGCATCAGATCTGTCTGCGAGGAGCGTGAGGTGTCCTACATCGTGACGGCCCAGTGGCCGCTGAGCTGGAGCATCGCGCTCTTCCTCGTCACAGGAACACTCACCGTGCTGGGCAGCATCCGGCTCGCAACACTCGGAGACATACTGGCCGACCGGACCGGGCAGGGTGAGGCAATCTTCGGAGCGGTCTTCTTCGGGCTGGTGACGTCACTGTCCGGGATTGTGATGACCGGCGTCACCGCGGCCGACAATCATCCACAACTCGCGTACAGCAACGCAGTCGGCGGTATCGCGGCGCAGACCCTTGCCATCGCCGCAGCCGATGCGACATACCGAAAGGTGAATCTCGAACACGCCGCAGCCTCACTACCCAACCTGCTCTTCGGTTGCTTGCTGATCGGGCTGCTGGGCATCGCTCTCATGGCTGCTTTCAGCCCTGACGTCACACTTTTCAACGTACACCCGGCATCTGTGGTCCTGGTCGCCTTCTACGGCGGCGGGCTGCGGCTGATCAGCACCCTTTCACGACCCATGTGGGTCGCTGTGCGGACCAAGGACACCGCCCCGGACGTGCCGGACGAGAGCGCTGCCGCCGACGCTCGCCGCACCGGCACCCTATGGGGTGAGTTCGCCGTCATCGCCCTGCTCGTCGTCGGCGGCGGCTGGGCCATCGCGCGTGCTGCCGAGACCTTCGTGACCAGTACCGGGCTCACGGAGGGGTTCATCGGTGCTGTCCTGATGGGCGTCGTCAACGCCCTGCCCGAAACGGTCACAGCCATCGCCGCCGTACGCCGGGGCGCCCTCACACTTGCCGTGGCAGCGGTCATCGGCGGCAATTGCCTGGACGCCCTCAACCTGGTCATCGGTGACGTCATCTACCGCGGCGGTTCGCTCTACCATGCCGCCAACCCCGACGAACTCTTCCTCACCGCAGGCGCCTTGCTGATGACCACCGTTCTCCTCGGCGGTCTACTCGTTCGGCAACAACGAGGCTGGTGGCGACTTGGCTTCGACGGCATTTTGCTGATCGGCATTTATGCCTCTGCGACTGTGACCCTTGCCTTTTGAATTCCTCCCAATGATGTTGCGGCTAAGCTGACTGAGCGGGGCGCTCTCCTACTGGGCTCATGTTGGGTCTTCAGCCACCCACGTCCGGCCTTCCGGACGCAGAGCCCCAAGGTTCCCACGTTCCGGCGTCGGTCATGAATTGCAGCATCCGCCTGACGGTGCTTCCGCGACGGCCGCCCGTGACGGGGCCGGGGCGGGCGCCGGGGCGGGCGCAGGGGCGGGCGCCGGGGCAGGGGCCAGGGCGCCCAGTTGGGTCGGCTCGGGGGTCGGGGCGCAGCAGCCGCCCTCGGTGGTCGGATCGGATTCGGCGGTGTCGAAGAGTCCGGCGCCGCCGCACACGCCGGTTTCCGGCAGGGTGAGTTCGACGCGGTCCGCCGATTCGAGGTCGCCGGCGATGGCGGCGGCCACGGAGCGGACCTGCTCGTAACCGGTCCTCGCCAGGAAGGTGGGGGCGCGGCCGTAGGACTTCATGCCGACCAGGTAGACGCCCTGCTCGGGGTGGGACAACTCACGGTGGCCGTGCGGGTAGACGGTGCCACAGGAGTGGACGTTGGGGTCGATCAGCGGGGCGAGTGCGACCGGTGCCTGGAGGCGCTCGTCCAGGCCGAGGCGGAGCTCGGAGAGGAAGGACAGGTCCGGGCGGAAGCCGGTGAGCACGATCACCTCGTCCACCGGTTCGAGGCGGCACCCGTTCTCGGAGACCAGCACCGGGCGTCCGTCGGCGTCCTGCTCGATCGCGTCGGTGCGGAACCCGGTGACCGCGTCGGCGTGACCACCGTCAACGGCGGCCCTCGCCGCGAGGCCGAGGGCGCCGCGGGCGGGGAGTTGGTCGGCTTCGCCGCCGCCGAAGGTGGAGCCGGAGATGCCCCGGCGCAGGATCCACACCGCCTTGGTGCCGACGCCTTCGTTCGTCCTGGCGAGGTCGGCCAGGTAGGCGAGGGCCGTGAAGGCGGAGGCGCCCGAGCCGATGACGGCAGTGCGCTTGCCCGCGTAACGGGCCCGTACGGCGGGGTCGTTGAGGTCGGGGACGCGGTAGGTGATGCGGTCGGCCGCTGTCTTCTCGCCGAGCGCGGGCAGGCCGCTGCCGCCTGCGGGACCGGGGGTGCTCCAGGTGCCGGAGGCGTCGATCACCGCGCGGGCCGTGACGCGTTCCTCGCGTCCGTCGGCGTACCGGAGGTGGACGACGTAGGGCTGTGCCTCCCGGTCGGCGTCCACGACGCGGTCGCGTCCGGCGCGGGAGACGCCGGTGACCGTGGCGGCGAGGCGGACTCGCTCCCCGAGGGCGTCGGCGAGCGGCTGGAGGTACTGCTCCGCCCAGTCACCGCCCGAGGGATAGGCGGCCGCGTCGGGCTTGGTCCAGCCGGTAGGGGCCAGCAGCTTCTCGGCCGCAGGGTCGGTCACCTCGCCCCAGGGTGAGAACAGCCTGACGTGGGACCACTCGCGTACGGCCGCCCCGGCGACCGGGCCGGCCTCCAGGACGAGGGGTTCGATGCCCTGCTCGATCAGGTGCGCGGCGGCGGCCAGGCCGACCGGGCCGGCTCCGATCACCACGACAGGAAGCTGCTGGCTGGTCATGACGGGGATTCCTCCAGGGTGTGGGCGAGTGGGGGCGACACGGAGGCGGGGCGGCGGCCACCCCGGCCCCCTGTTTCGATGCGTGTCTATGTCTTGTGCTGCCAGCATGGCAACTGATTCGATGTGCGTCAACATAGACGTTCGTCGAATCCAGGGGGTTCGTTCATGGAGCATGTAGACGTTGCGGTGATCGGCGGAGGCCAGTCCGGACTGGCCGCAGCCCAGGCACTGCTCGCGGAGGGGGTCAGACCTCTCGTACTGGAGGCATCCGACCGGGCGGCCGGAGCCTGGCCCCGGTACTACGACAGCCTCACGCTCTTCTCGCCGGCCCGCTTCAGCGCGATACCCGGCACGCCGTTCCCCGGGGAGGGGGACCACTACCCCCACCGGGACGAGGTGACCGACTACCTGACGAGGGTCGCCGCCGGGCTGGATGCCGAGATCCGGCTCGGCACCCGCGTGGAGAGCGTCACGGTGAGCGGCGACGGCGGCTTCCTGGTGCGCACCGGGCAGGACGACGTGCTCCGTGCGGCCGGCGTCGTCGCGGCCAGCGGCTCGTTCGGCAATCCGCACCGGCCCCGGCTTCCCGGCCAGGACAGCTTCACCGGTGAACTGCTGCACGTTGCCGAC